>CANHIR010000115.1 GCA_947461015.1 Bacteroidota bacterium
TGGGAAGGAACGATTGCAGGTATCGTATTATCGGTTTTAATAGTTAGTAATATCAATAATGTAATGATATATTTTGGTTATGGCTGGTGGCAAATTCCAATCCAACAAAACTATATTTTTCTTATTAGTTTAGTGGCAACCGTTGCAGGAACGTTTGGAGATTTATTTGAAAGCAGTTTAAAAAGACAAGCTGGTGTAAAAGATAGTGGATCCATGATGCCTGGACACGGCGGTTTTTTGGATCGATTTGATTCTATTTTATTAGCCACCCCATTTGTGTGGTTATTGTTAAGAATCGTCTTTTCTCCAGGAAATTAGTTTTACCTTTGCGCTTTAAATTTATTGCATGACTATACATAGAGAAGGTACCGCTTCCATTGCTATAACAGCCCTTGTGGTGGGACTTATTAATATTGCTAATTTCTCCTACTTATTTCCTTGTTGTAACATAGCTGCTTGGGGCGTGTTTTTGCTTACATTAGGTTTATTTCTTTTTATTGTATCCTTTTTTAGAATGCCTAATAGAAATTGGACAAAAGATACGAGTGCAATAATTTCTCCAGCCGATGGAAAAGTAGTTGTGATAGAAGAAGTGGAGCCAGATGAATATTATAAAGAAAAAAGAATCCAAATAAGTGTTTTCATGAGTCCAGCCAATGTGCATGTAAACAGAATGCCCATTGCAGGAAATATTATTTATAACAAATACCACCCTGGTAAATTTTTAGTTGCCTGGCATCCAAAATCTTCTACGGACAATGAACGTTGGTCGGTGGTGATTGAAAATGAAAAGGGCAATATTTTATTAAAGCAAATTGCGGGTGCATTGGCAAGGCGTATTTGCAATTATGCACCAGTAGGAACAACATTTGATCAGACCGCAGAGTATGGTTTTATTAAATTTGGAAGTAGGGTAGACTTATTGCTTCCACTTAATGCAAAAATTAATTGTAAAATTGGTGATACCGTGCAAGGAGGTATTACGGTTTTAGCAAATTGGTAGTTTTTTACAATATATCTTCCAGTTCCTTTAAATGGGTAATGGTATAGGTAGCGGGAACAGTGGGTATTGCATTAATATGATTTACAAACACCGAGTCCATGCCAATATTAATGGCACCTTGAATATCGGCACTTTCATTGTCACCAATCATAATACTTTCTTCAAGTTTTGCATTTGATTTTTGCAATGCGTATTCAAAAATTTCCTTGTTTGGTTTTAAACTATTACTTCCTTCAGAGGTGATTACTTCTTTAAAATAAGGAGCTAAATTTGAATTTTCAATTTTCTTAAACTGTACCGATTCAAACCCATTGGTGATTAGGTGCATTTGATATCCCTTTTCTTTTAAATAGTTTAAAATTTCAATAGTATAGGGAAAAAGATTTTTCTTATTGGGCAAAATGTCTAAATAATCAAATGACATTTCCCTTGAAAGTTTTTCATCTGCAATTTTATATTCTAGCAAGCTTAAATAAATGCGCTTCCACCTAAGCTCATCTTGTTTGATAAATCCTTTGGTATACCTATCCCATAAACGGTGATTGTGGATGCTGTATTGATCAAAAAATGCATCAAAATCGCTGATCCCTTTTTCTGTTAAATTATATTTATGGTGTAGGTCCAATAAGGTTTCTTTTGAATTCATTTCAAAATCCCAAATGGTATGGTCTAGGTCAAAGAATAGATGTTGGTAGGGCATGGGTTGTTTGGATATGTTGCGAATTTACAGGATTGCTTGTTATCTTTACTCCCTATTAATATTGTTTTTATATGAATATTGTTATTACAGGCGCATCAAAAGGAATAGGATATGCCATTGCTGAAATTTTTGCAGCCAATGGTCATAACTTATATGTAACCAGTAAAACCGCTGCTGCTTTGGATTTAGCAGTGGCATCTTTAAAGAAGGATTATCCTAATGTGAATATTGCATCCATGCCTGCAGATTTATCCATACAATCCGAGGTAACTGCCTTTGCGCATTGGTGTTTAGCAAAAACTACGCCGCATATTTTGGTAAATAATGCTGGTTATTTTGTGCCCGGTAAATTACAAGACGAAGCGGATGGTCAATTACAGGATCAACTCAATACCAATTTGTTTTCGGCTTATCATTTAACAAGGGCCTTGCTGCCAAATATGCTTGCAAATCAAACAGGGCATATTTTTAATATTTGCTCTATTGCTTCTTTAGGCGCTTATGAAAACGGGGGTGCCTATAGCATAAGTAAGTTTGCTTTACTAGGGTTTTCTAAAAATTTAAGATTAGAATTAAAAGACAAGGGTATAAAAGTTACAGCAGTATGTCCTGGCGCGGTGTATACCAATAGTTGGTCCGGCTCAGGTGTGGATCCAAACAGCATCATGGAAGCTGGTGATATTGCTAAAATGATTTATGCTGCAACGCAACTAAGTCCACAAGCGGTGGTAGAAGATATTATCATGCGTCCGCAGTTGGGAGATTTATAAACGCTCTTCTGTATCATCAATACGTGGGGCAGTATTAAAACTTTCTCTTGCTTTTTTAGTAGCCGCTAGTCTTTCCAAAACTACTTGTGCAATGAGCTTTCCTGCGTCCTCATTGGGGTTGGTACTTAATATGTTTTTAAGTTTTGCTTCTGAAACATCTATTCGATATAATATTTGTACCAACCTGGAAAAATCATTTTTAATCAGCTCATTAATGGCTTGCTCCAAACTTGGGGTGTCTAATTTTTCGAGCGATTGTAAATTAATTTCCATCATTAAGTATTGATTGTATTACTAAACATTAAATATACTTTTCAATCACGCCCAAGCTAAATAAAGCAAAGTCATATTTAACGGGGTCCTTGGGATCTAAAGTTCGGCAATAATCGGTTAACTCCAATGCAGCTAGCCAGTCGGTTTGCGGCCTTTCTAAAATACCCAAGGAACGTGATACCCTTGCCACGTGTACATCAATTGGAATGATGAGTTCACTAGGTTTTACTCCATTCCAAATACCAAAATCAACCCCTTGCTTGTCATTTCTTATCATCCAACGTAGAAACATGTTTAGCCTTTTGCAAGTAGAACCGGATAGGGGACTAGAAACATGCTTTTGAGTACGTTTGGGTGCGTCTTCCAAAGACATAAAATAGGTTTGAAAATGCGTAAGTGCTTCCTGAACCGATTTTATTTTTTTACCAGTAATGTGATTTTGGAAAAAAGCAGTTTCTAATGAAAGGTTTTGTTTGTAATGCTGCTTGAAAAATTCAATACAGTATAATGCGTCTGTAGTATTAAAAGTGCGATGCACAAATCCGATTATTTTTTTTAAATCCTTTGGCTCATGGCTCATACAAAATTCATAAGGTGCATGATCCATCCGTTCCATTAATTCCTTACTCTTATTAATAATGGTGGTTCGATTCCCCCAGGCAAAGATGGCAGCAAAAAAAGCAGCAATCTCAATGTCTTGCTGCTTTTTAAATTGGCGTGGAATACAAATAGGATCTTTTTCAATGAAATCAATCTTATTGTATTGCTTTACTTTTTGATCTAGTATTTTTTTAATCGCTTCCTGCTTATTCACTTTATCCAATGGCTTGTGCTAAATCGGCAATAATATCTTCGGCATCTTCAATACCTACACTCAAACGAATTAAGCCATCGGCTAAACCATTGGCAATTCTTTGTTCACGAGGAATAGAAGCATGGGTCATACTAGCAGGATGATTAATTAAGGATTCCACTCCTCCCAAGCTTTCTGCAAGGGAAAATATTTTTGTGCTAGACAACACCTTGGTTGCGGCTGCGATGCTATCGTCTTTTAAGGTAAAGCTCATCATGCCTCCAAACCCACGCATTTGTTTTTTAGCAATGTCGTGATTGGGATGGTCTGGAAAGCCACACCAGTATACTTTTTCTACTTTTGGATGTTGACGTAAGTAGGCAGCTACTTTTTCCCCGTTCTCGCAATGTCTTTGCATTCTTACATGTAAGGTTTTGATACCTCTTAATACTAAAAAGCAATCCTGTGGTCCAGGTACAGCACCTGTGCTTTTTTGTATAAAATATAGTTGGTCTCTTAAGTCCTGATCATTCATCACCAAACAACCTTGAATCACATCACTGTGTCCACCTAAGTATTTAGTGGCTGAATGCATGACAATGGTAGCGCCATCATCCAGCGGATTTTGTAAATAAGGAGAAGCAAAAGTATTGTCAACACATACAATACAATTGTGTTTTTTTCCAATGGCAGCAACGGCTGCAATATCTGTAATATTCATGAGTGGATTGGTTGGCGTCTCCACCCAAATGAGTTTTGTTTTTGGGGTAATAGCACCAGCTACATTTTCTGCATTTGAAGTGTCAACATAATGAAACTTGATATTCATTTTTTCATACACTTTGGAAAACAATCGAAAAGTACCGCCATACATATCATGCGCTGCAATTACTTCATCTCCAGGTACCAATAAGCGCATGACTGCATCTGTTGCGGCAACACCACTTGCAAATGCCAATCCAAATTTTCCATTTTCAATGACCGCAAATGCTTCTTCCAAGGCAAAGCGTGTTGGGTTTTGACTTCTTGCATATTCATATCCCTTATGCACGCCTGGCGCGGATTGAACATAGGTGGAGGTTTGATAAATGGGCGTCATAATTGCGCCTGTGCTTGGATCGGGATGTGCACCTGCATGAATATATTTTGTACCTAAATTATTTTTATGACTCATTTGATTTTTTTTTATTAGTTATCTAGATTTTAAAATGATGATGATGGGTTGCTATTTAATTTGATTTCCTCTTTTAAACATGCGATAGGAAAAAATGGTTGGTATAACCACCATAATAAAAATGGCTGACATAAATACAATAAATGCAGGTGTGCTGGGTAATGCAATGGTACCCACTGTTTGCAATATGCCACCATACAGCCATACTTTCCCAGCTACTTTATGAGTCTCCTCCCAATTGTCCACGTTCTCTAAAGTCCATGGTAGTTTGAATCCAGCAAAATAATTTTGATGCAATTTGGGCATATACCAACCCATTATGGAAAATACTATACCTAAAAAAGGCAATAACAATTTGGTTATACTAAGACTATTTCCTGTAGCAGCATAGGTTATAATAATGCCTAAAATACTTAGGAATCCTACCATGAATAAAGCCATCTTTTTAAACATCCCATCATCTTCCGATTTAAATCTTTTTGGATCTAAGTTTTTGATATTGGAAAATAAAAAGAAAGTTGCCAATCCCGCACCCGCCATAATTGCAGGCCCTAAAAATATATAACTTTTATCCCCCCAATCATTTGCTTCTCCATTGATATTAAAATGTGTTGGAATGGTAGCAGGTAAACCAGGATAAATATAGGCTGCGTATCCAAATGGGATGGCAAGCATCACCAAAGCGAAAAATAAATTGGGAGTCGACTTTTTCATAGCCTTCACAAGGTACTATTTATGCCCAAAAAAAATTACTTTTGCATCAAATCTAGAAAAATGAGCAAAGGACCTGTTTCCCAATTTATTGAACATCAGTACAGACATTTTAATGCAGCGGCTTTAGTAGACGCTGCTAAAGGATATGAAACCCATTTATTAGAGGGTGGTAAAATGCTAGTGAGTTTAGCGGGTGCCATGAGTACCGCGGAACTAGGTATTAGTTTGGCGGAAATGATCCGTCAGGATAAAATTGCCATTATCAGTTGTACGGGTGCCAATTTGGAAGAAGATGTAATGAATTTGGTGGCACACAGCCATTACAAGCGCGTACCAAACTATCGTGATTTAACCCCACAAGATGAATGGGATTTATTAGAAAATCATTACAACCGTGTGACAGACACCTGTATTCCGGAAGAAGAAGCTTTTAGAAGATTACAAAAACATATTGTAAAATTCTGGAAAGATGCGGAAGCAAAAGGGGAGCGTTATTTTCCACATGAATTTTTATACCAAGTGGTATTGAGTGGAGAATTAGAGCAGTATTATGAAATTGATCCTAAGGACAGTTGGATCGTTGCTGCTGCTAAAAAGAATATTCCTATTGTGGTTCCAGGATGGGAGGATAGTACTACTGGAAACATTTTTGCTTCTTATGTAATTAAGAATGAATTAAAAGCAAGTACTGTTAAA
>CANHIR010000116.1 GCA_947461015.1 Bacteroidota bacterium
AGGGAAAATATCATTAAAGACCTTATTGAATTTTTTGAAGAAAAAAAGAAATTACTAGTTTTATATGGAATTGAGCAATGGGTAATTGATCCTGGATTCGGATTTGGCAAAACCAAAGAGGAGAATTTTACCATTGTAAAGGAAATTGCTAACCTTAAAGCATTAGGATTACCAATTTTATTAGGGGTGTCTAGAAAATCAAGTATTTATAAAACACTAAATATTACCCCTGAGGAAGCATTAAATGGCACAACCGTTTTACATACCCTTGGGATTCTAAATGGTGCATCTATTTTGCGAGTACATGATGTAAAGGAAGCAAATGAAGTCATTACATTAATGTCTAAATGCAAATAAAAAAGCTCCCCGTATTTACATACAGAGGAGCTTTAATAAAAAGTTTTTAAAAACTAGTTGTGTCCTTTTTATCTTGGACTAGCAGCACTTTGTTTTGGCAATGCTTCTTTCTTTTTTACATCTAATACTTCAATATCAAAAGCAATACATTCATTAGGTTTAATTTCTGCACCCGCACCTTGCTCACCATATGCTAAATAAGAAGGAACATATAATGTACCCGTTCCACCTTTGTTAAAATAATTTAACCCAATATGCCATCCATATATCACATTGGATTCATAAATTCTTACCAATAATGGTGTCCCCCCTGGTTTCATGTTGGTATCAAAAGTGGTTCCATTTAAATGGTATCCTTTGTAATTTACTGATACTTGTTTTGTGCTGTCTACCTTATTAGAGGCATCTCCTGTTGTTTTTACTACGACAAAAACGCCTTCTGGAGTCTCAATTGCATTTTTAATATTGTTTTTTGCCAAGTATTCTCTGATGGGTTTCTTTTGATTCTCATTTAAAATTTTGTTTTCTTTTGTACCATCTTCTTTAGCCAATTCCTCGCTGCTGAAAATATTAACCACATCTACTTTACCAATGATAAAGTCGCCTTTTTTGAAAATATTATTAATTTGCAAAGCTCCTAATTTTGCTAAAGTATCTACACTCAATGAAAACTCTACTTTATCTCCTTTTTTGAATTTATTGAAGATTTCAATGAAATCATACTTTGCTTGTTTTAACATTGCTGTATCAAACTTTACATATCCTGGCATTTTGCCAACTGTTGTTTGTAAAACTGAATCAGTTGATTTAATGGTATACGTAAGATTAATTTTAGCAATTTGACCCTGTTGTATTAACTTTTCGTTATCATTGGTATGGGTAATTTTATACACCATTCCTGATGGTGCTTTTTCCAACTGTCCTGTTAATCCGTTTTCAGTTCTGTCTGCAGGTTTTTGTTTGCAACTAGCTAATAAAACAATAGCGAATGTTACTTTTAATGTTGATTTTATCATTTTTATTTATTGTGTTAATTGATTACGATATGTTTTTATAATTTCTGTGAAGTCTGCAGCAGTTTCATCCACCGATTTGGATGATCTTCCCCCAGCAGCATTGGCATGCCCTCCTCCTTCAAAATGTGTGCGTGCAAAAATATTCACGTCAAACACACCCTTACTTCTAAAGCTCCATTTTCTTTCTTCTTCCCTATCAATAACAATGGCCGCTAATTTTATCCCTTGTATGGATAACAAATAATTCACCAAACCTTCTGTATCACCCGTTTTAAGATCAAATTTATAAATATCTGTTTTCGGAATTGCCATTAATGCGGTGTTTAATTCAGGGAACACTTGCATTCTATATAAAAACGCATTACCCATAAATTTTAACCTTGCTTCACTACCCTGATCATAAATGTTTTCATGGATCATGGAATGTTGCAAACCCAGTTCTTTTAAATGAGCTACTATTTTATGAACAGAGGCAGTGGTAGAAGGGAAACGGAAAGAACCTGTATCTGTCATCAACCCTGTATATAAGCAAGCTGCAATGTCTACATTAATTAAATTACTATGTCCTGATTGAACAATTAAATCATAAATCATTTCACAGGTAGAACTCATTTTAACATCACTGATACCAAAAGTAAAACTTGCAGTATCGGGTTGTTGGTGATGATCAATTAAAATTTTAACTGCTTTTGAATCAACAATTACAGGTTCTAAATTTTTAGTTCTGTGTAGAATATTAAAATCTAGACAAAAAATATAATCGGCTTCATTTATGATTTGTGCAGAAGCTGCTCTATTGGCTTCAAAATCAATAACTTCATTAACTCCTGGCATCCAATCTAAAAATTGAGCCCAATTGGTAGGCGATATTACAGTAATATCATGCCCTAAGTTTTTTAAGAAATGATACAAAGCCAGGCTTGACCCCATTGCATCACCATCTGGTTTTTGGTGACAAGTAATCACCCCTTTAAAAGGTTTGCTTAATTCGGGAAAAAACTGTTCAATACTTTGCATGTGGGCACAAATTTAAGGCAAAACCAATGTTTTTGTGTAAATTTGCGCCCACAATTAGAAACATTTTAAAGAAAAACACATGAGCAACAGAACATTTACGATGATTAAGCCCGATGCTACCTCAAAAGGTTACACTGGTGCAATTTTAGACCAAATTATACAGGCAGGATTTGTAGTGAAAGCAATGAAATGGATACATTTAACGCCTGCTCAGGCTGGTCAATTTTACGAAGTACATAAAGAACGTCCTTTTTATGGAGAATTGGTTGAATTTATGAGTAGTGGCCCAATTGTAGCTGCCATTTTAGAAAAAGACAACGCTGTGGCAGATTTTAGAACCTTAATTGGTGCAACTAATTTTAAAGATGCTGCGGAAGGAACCATTCGTAAGAAATATGCAAGTTCTATTGGAGAAAATGCAGTGCACGGAAGTGATAGTGATGAAAACGCTGCAATAGAAGGTAATTTCTTCTTTAGTAGTTTTGAAAGATTTTAATAAATACGCCTTATCAAAACATAATACTGTATTTATATTTCCTCTAATTATTTTCGGCGCCCCCATAAACGAGGGCGCCTTTTTAATGATCGTTATTTTTTAGCTTTTCTTTTTTTGGGTTTGCCGTATTTCTTATTCATTGCGTCCTTGTGATTTTTTCGAACGTTCACTTTTTGATTTTTCAAAGATTTTTCATGGAAAGCGGGACCTGATTCTTCTTTCTTAGGCACTTTAATTTGAATAATCTTCATTCTTACTTTTGGCTTTTCATCCTCAGTTAAAATTTCAGAAATTATTAATTTTTCAGGTAAGGGTTGAACCGGAATTTGCTGCTTCATTAAAGACTCAATAGCTTCTCTTTCTTTAGCTTCCTTTGGCGTTATAAAAGTAATGGCAATGCCCTTTTTATCTGCTCTACCGGTTCTTCCAATTCTATGTATATAATTTTCAGGAACATCTGGTGTATCAAAATTTATAACATGGGTAACTTCCGCAACATCAATTCCACGAGCCATTACATCGGTTGATATAATATATTTAAATACCCCTGCTTTAAATTGATTCACCGTATTAAAACGATAATTTTGTTCTTTATTAGAGTGAATCACACCAACGATATCAGGGAACATTTCAATGAGTTTATCATACAGTTGATCTGCTAAATTTTTTGTAGCTGCAAATATCAACACTTTCGTCATCGTATTATCTGAGGACAAAAGCAGTTCCAGTAAATTAACCTTTGTATTAAAATTAGGCACCTCATATCCTGTTTGTATAATGTTTTCAAGTGGCGTTCCAGTTGGTGCCGCTTCTACTCTTTCGGGAGCCGTAAAATAATCATCCATTAATTTTTCAACATCCTCTGTTATGGTTGCTGAAAACAATAAATTCTGGCGTTTTTGAGGAAGTAATTCTAAAATATTGGTGATTTGTTTTCTAAATCCCAAGTTCAACATTTCATCCATTTCATCTATCACCAATCGTTTAATTGTTTTGGTTTTAATAGACCCGTTCATGATTAAATCAAACAATCTTCCTGGTGTTGCAACAATCACATCTGCCCCATTTTCTACTTCGATGGCTTGTGTATTAATGTTTACCCCACCAAAAACACCCACTGAAGTAACGTTCATGTATTTGGTTAATTTCTTAGCCGCTTCTACTACCTGAACAACCAATTCCCTGGTGGGAACCAATATTAAAATTTGTGGAGCTTTATTTTTGTCAAATTTCCACTGTCTCAAGCAGGGTAACAAATACGCAAAAGTTTTACCGGTACCTGTTTGGGCAATCCCACAAACGTCTCTACCAGACATCACAATTGGGAATACCCTATGTTGAATGGTGGTGGCCTGCTTGTATTTTAAATCCGATAAAGCATTAAGCAAAGAAGCATTTAGATTGAGGTCGGTAAAATTCATAATGCGAAGGTAAAGGATTAGGATACGTTAAAATCACATATACATAATTTATTAAATATTTTTATTTGATTATGTAAATATTTTATTTACATTGTAAAAAAATAGAACATGAAAAAGTTTGTAACCATATTTTTAGTAAGTTTTATTTCATTTGGGTTTAAGGATGGGTTGAAAAAGAAGCTAAAAGAACAAAACAGTCCTTTTACAATAATTTTTATGAAGAATAGTGCATATGATAACACAAATAATAAATCTTACCCATGTGCGCAACCTATTGTAGTGTACATTAATGGTAAATATATAGAACCACCAGATTGTATAAAAAATGAAAATGGTGTTATCATTAATAATAAAGAATGTGCTAATTATAGAAAATTAATTCAACCATTTATATCTAGAGGTGCCAAATTATACGAGTTAAACAATGGTATACGCAATAATATTTTCACCGTTCAAAAAACTGCAATAACTGGCATGGGAAGAGAAATTCATTGTGGGATTTTGAACGAAGAGCCTATACATACATTTTTAACCAACAATCCAAATATTGGTATTGGAACACTTGCACCATTAGAAATTTCAGATCGTCCAAAATTGAAAAAAAGAAAAGAATGTTTAGATCTTGGATATCCTTCAGGTGGTATGTTGTTTTGTAGTGATAAATTAATGTCTAAAGTAGATATAGATGGCGATGGATTTCCTGAACTTATTTATGAAAATGAAGTCACTGAAGGTTATTACATTACAATTTATTCTAAAAAGAATAATAAATGGATTAAGGTATTTGAAGGAAGTGGTGATGGCGTTTAAATGATTTTATTATAAGTAATAATCACAAAGTAAATATTACTTCATTTTACTCAATGCTTCGCTACAAATGTCATACTCTTTATACAAATTAGGATTATTGTTTTTGCTTCTTGCGTATTTTATATAAGGTTGCATATTTTTGTTGAATTTAATATAAGAAGTTCCAATAAATTTCTTGATCACTTCACCGTCATAAATTTCTATATTATATCCAATTCCTAAATCTTCAAATTCATTTAATTGACTTCTTATTTGAGCATTTAAAATACTGTCTTCGTTAATTAATTTAATTAAACTATCTGGATTGTTTACATTGTTTATACGTTGATTAATTAATCTCAGATTGCTCTTCTCACGTTTTTCCAAAAACTGTACCGTTTGGATTTTTTTGTTCCATTCATATTGACTTTTATTAACTTTAATATTCCAGGTAATACTAAACGTAATTGAAATTGCGGCTAATAATTCTAAAGCCAGTTTATAAGAGAATTTTTTAGCTTTTTCAGCTTCATTTGTTTTTTCCATGATTAGTTATTTTAGACAAATAATTTTTTAAAATTATAATATTTAGCTCACTTCGTTCGCTTAATTCCCACACCCTTGTAACAAAAGCATAAGACATCAGCCCATTCGTTAGCAGGATGGACGTCGCTTTGCTCCGTCATCCAAAATACCCTTGTAACAAAAGCATAAGACATCAGCCCTTTCGTTAGCAGGATTGACGTCGCTTTGCTCCGTCATCCAAAATACCCTTGTAACAAAAGCATAAGACATCAGCCCTTTCATTAGCAGGATTGACGTCGCTTTGCTCCGTCATCCAAAATACCCTTGTAACAAAAGCATAAGACATCAGCCCTTTCATTAGCAGGATTGACGTCGCTTTGCTCCGTCATC
>CANHIR010000117.1 GCA_947461015.1 Bacteroidota bacterium
AATTCCGGCACCGATAGCAGCTAATCCAGCGCCGATTGCGGCAACACTTCCTACTACCATTTTTTTACGTTTTAATTGTTATTGAAAAAAATCTTTACTTATTTATTAATGATGTGCTAAATCTTTATGCTCGCCGTGCGCTTCATGGTGATGCTCTTCGGTTGCCATACCAATATACATAGCTGTTAACATCGTAAAGATGAAGGCCTGCAGAAAAGCTACCAACAACTCAATCATGCCAATAAACACTGCAAAGGGAACTGCAATTGCTGAAGCAAAAACGGTTTTGAATATAAAAATTAAACAAATCAAACTTAATACAAGAATGTGGCCAGCAGTAATGTTCGCAAACAAACGAATCATTAAAGAAATAGGTTTTGTGAACACGCCAATCAATTCAATAGGCGCAAGGAATAATTTCATACTCCAATGCATGCCTGGCATCCAAAAAATGTGTTCCCAATAACTTTTATTTGCACTTAAATTAACTACGATAAAAACGCAAACCGCTAAAGTCATTGTAAATGCAATATTCCCACTCACATTGGCTCCCCCTGGGAAAAACGGAATCAAACCTAAAAAGTTATTCGTTAAAATCAAGAAGAAAATAGTTAACAAGAATGGCAAATACTTGCCTGCTTTTTTTGCACCAATATTTGGAACAGCAACTTCATCTCTCACAAATAAAATAATAGGTTCCATGAATGACTGTAATCCCTTAGGTGCAGTTGTTACTCCTCTTTTCTTATATGCTTTTGCAGCAGTTAATAATACTATTAACAAAATGAATACAGAAACAAATAAACTTGCAACGTTTTTGGTAATGGACAAATCCCAAAATTGCTTATTGGCTAATTTATCTTCATTGCCCTTTGCATCTACAATTTTTAACTTGCCTTCAATTAATTTATAATCATAGTTACCCTTGTAAACAATAGGTTCATGATGCTCGTTCACTAATTTTTCAGAAGAGAAAACCTCTAAACCCTTATCCGTTTTTACAATCACAGGTAGGTGAATAGAAGTATGACCCCATAAATGCCAGCTATGATCGTCCTTAATATGTTCTAATATGGTTTCTGTAACATCAAATTTGGCCTCACCCTCTTCTTGCTTTGCTCCCTCTTTAACCACAGGCGTTTCATTTGCCATTAATGTTGTAGAAAACAACATTGCAAATAGGCCAAAACCCACAACCAGTAATGATTTTATACGACTAAGACTCATAATACGCTCAAAATTTGCGGCAAAGATAGGAATAAACATGCTGAAAATGAGCAATTGTGTATAGAATCTTATAGGGATAAGCGAAAAAAAATTATAAAATCAAAGTGTTGAAAATCAGCTAGTTAAGAAATTTTTGTTTCTTTATTTTTTGCAAATTGCATTTCGTTGAGGTTTGCATAAAATCCCCCCAATTGCAAGAGTTCATTGTGGGTGCCCATTTCTTTGATTTCCCCTTTGTCTAAGACGATAATTTTATTGGCTTTTCGAATAGTAGACAGCCTATGGGCTATCACGATAGAAGTGCGTCCTTGAATGAGGGCATCAATGGCGCGCTCAATAAGCTGTTCACTTTCTGTGTCAATGGAAGATGTGGCTTCATCCAAAATTAAGATAGACGGATTGTATAATAATGCTCTTATGAAACTAAGTAGTTGTCGCTGACCTAAACTTAGGGTAGCTCCTCTTTCCATTACTTGATAGTCATATCCACCTGGCAATTGCATGATAAAATCATGCATGCCAATCATCTTGGCCGCTTCATAAACCTGCTCTTTTTTTATCAATGGATTGCGTAAAGTGATATTGTCATAAACCGATCCAGAAAATAAAAATACATCCTGTAAAACAACTCCGATGGACCCTCTTAGCCTATCCAAGGTATAGGATTCAATGGCATGATCATCCAATAAAATTTCACCGCCTTGATATGGATACAAACGATTTAAAATACTAATGATGGATGTTTTGCCGCTGCCTGTATGACCTACTAATGCGACTGTTTCTCCTGCCTTCACTTCAAAATCAATTCCCTTTAATACCCAATTGGGTTCTTGATAAGCAAACTTTACTTGTTTAAATTCTATTTTGCCTTGAATGTGTGTTGGCGCATACTCACCATCATTAATAGTTACATCTTTATTATCTAATACTTTAAATACACGCTCGGCCGCTACCATGCCCATTTGTAACACATTAAATTTATCGGCAATCATTCTTAAAGGTCTGAAAATTTGATTTAGAAATAAAATAAAGGCAACCAGCATACCCGCATCCAAAGACTGCCCGGCTACCCACCATACGATCAAGCCAATACTCAAGGCCAGCACCACTTCAACAACAGGAAAAAAAACTGAATAGGCAAATATGGCTTTAATATTAGCGCGTTTATGTTGCTCGTTAATTTTAGTAAACTTTTTCATCTCCTTTTCCTCTGCAGCAAACGCTTGCACCACTTGCATGCCCGAAATGTGCTCTTGTACAAAAGCATTTAAAGCAGCCACCGCATTGCGCACTTGCATAAAACTTTTATTCACACTTTCTTTAAAAAAGTAGGTGGCAATAATCATAATTGGAAATGGAATTAAACATATTAAAGTAAGCTTCCAATTAATCACAAACATGGTGGTAAGCGTAACTATGATTGTTAACAAATCTGCTAGGATGGGAATAAGCCCATCCGAAAAAATATCATTGATGCTTTCAATATCATTGATGGTTCTGGTTGTTAAAGTACCAATAGGCGTTTGATCAAATTGACGCATTTCCCAATGCATGATTTTGTCATAAACTTTATTGCGTAAATCACGAATAACTTGTTGGCCTAACCACGCCATACCAAACGTAAAAAAAAAGCGCAACAGGGTTTCTAAAAAAATAAAGGCAACCTGAAAAAGCGTAATTGCAATGACCAATTTAGCTACATCGCCAAAAGCACCCACTGGAATAAACCATTGTAACCAAACAGGCAACACCACCAACTTACCAATGGCAATATTTACCGTTGACTGAATTAAATAAGGTCGAACGGGAGTTGCAAAAGCCAAAACAATTGACAATAAAACATTCATCCAAAAAATAAAACGATACGGTTTTACAAAAGAAAAAACTCTTTTTAAAATGGTGATTTTTAAGGTGGGTTTTGGTGTAGCTATGGACATAGTGGGGCAAAGTTACATTATCTGTTTGTTCTTTGTAATAATCCTAGTGCTTTTACGTATTTTCGTAAGGCAGATGGACATCCAAACAGAACATATTATACCTAACGTCAATGGTCAATATAACTTAGACGAAGAGCAAGAAAAAAAAGAAATTGTTCGGAAATACCGTGCCTTATTGCGCGCCTTAAGACCCAAAATTAAAAAAGGCGATAAGGAGCTATTAAGAACTGCTTTTGAAATGGCGGCCAATGCACACAAAACCATGCGTCGTAAAAGTGGAGAGCCCTACATTTTCCATCCCATAGCCGTTGCAATGATTTGTGTAGACGAAATTGGACTGGGTGTGCGAAGTACCATTTGTGCTTTATTGCATGATACGGTTGAGGATACCGACATAACATTAGAAGATGTTAAAAGCGAGTTTGGCAATGAGATTGCAAAAATTGTAGATGGACTTACTAAGATATCCACGGTAATGGATACCAACAGTAGTCAACAAGCAGAGAATTTTAAAAAGATATTACTAACCCTTACCGACGACCCAAGGGTGATATTAATAAAATTAGCAGACAGGCTGCACAATATGCGCACGTTGGATTCCATGAAAATGGAGAAACAACTTAAAATTTCCTCTGAAACGATATGGGTATACGCTCCGCTTGCGCATAGAATGGGATTGTATATTATCAAAACCGAGTTGGAGGATTTGTCCATGAAATATTTGGAAGCGGATACCTATAAGGAGATTGCGAAAAAATTATCAGAAACCAAGAGAGAGCGAACCAAATATATTAACGAATTTATACGTCCTTTAAAAGACAAGTTAACAAGTTCAGGTTTTGACTTTGAAATTTATGGCAGACCAAAAAGTATTCACTCCATTTGGAATAAAATAAAAAAGAAAGGAGTGAGTTTTGAAGAGGTTTATGATTTGTTCGCCATTAGAGTATTATTGGATTCCCCCATTGAAAAAGAAAAAGAAGAGTGTTGGAAAGTATATTCCTTAATTACCGATGAATACCTCCCCTCACCCGAACGTTTACGGGATTGGTTAAGTAATCCCAAAAGCAATGGTTACGAAGCGTTACATACTACGGTAATGGGGCCACAGGGAAAATGGGTAGAAGTGCAAATTCGCACCAAGCGCATGAACGAAATTGCTGAGAAAGGACTGGCAGCCCATTTTAAATATAAGGAAGGATCACAAAGTGAAGACCGTTTTGACAAATGGTTTATGCAAATAAGAGAAGCATTGGGAAATCAAGACGAAGGCGGTATTGATTTTTTACAAGATTTTAAAACTTCCTTCTTAGCCGAAGAAATTTATGTATATACGCCAAAAGGGGAAGTAAAAATGCTTCCTACCAATAGTTCAGCATTGGATTTTGCATTTTACATACATACTGCCATTGGTTCAAAATGTATTGGCGCAAAAGTGAATCATAAATTGGTGCCCATAAGTCATAAATTAAGAAGCGGGGACCAAATTGAAATTATCACAAGCAATAAACAAAAACCTTCGGAGGATTGGTTAAATAGTGTAGTAACTGCAAAAGCAAAAAATAGCATAAAGGACTCCCTAAGGGAAGAAAAGAAGACCATTGCAGAAGAAGGCAAATATACTTTGCAAAGAAAATTGGAAGGTATAGGCGCTGTTTACAATCCATACAATATTGACCAAGTAATGAACTATTATAAATTAAATAGTCATTTGGATTTGTTGTATCGCATTTCCACGAAAAACATTGATTTAAAAGAATTAAAACTTTTTCAAGTTTTAGGCGATAAAATTGAAGCGCCCAAACCTATAATTATTCCTAGCGATCATCCAATAGAACACAATCATCAAAGACAAATTCCTAAAAAAGATTCTGAGCTTATCATTTTTGGACAGTCCAGTGATCAGATAAAATACACTTTAGCAAAATGTTGCAATCCCATCCCCGGAGATGATGTTTTTGGGTTTGTAAGTACAGGCAAGGGATTGATTATTCATAGAACAACCTGTCCTAACGCCACCCAATTATTAGCCAACTATGGTCATAGGGTCGTAAAAACCAAATGGGCAAAAAACAAGGAAATCTCTTTCTTAACTGGACTAAGTATAATTGGACTAGATGACGTTGGGGTAGTGAATAAAATCACCAATATAATTAGTGGCGAGCTTAAAATAAATATTGCCGCCTTAACCATTGAATCCCAGGAGGGCATGTTTAAAGGGACCATTAAAGTTTTCGTACATGACAAGGATGAGCTGGAAGAGTTAGTGGATAGAATTAAATCACTAAATGGAATCCAACAAGTTAACAGATTTGATGCCGAAGCTGTGTAAAAGTTTCCCACATGGATAGGAGTAATTTATATTGGGATAAATAGGTATTGCAATTTTCAGGACTTATTTTTGTGTCCTCAAACAATCAATCATGGTAGACGTAATTTTAGGACTTCAATGGGGTGATGAAGGAAAGGGTAAAATTGTAGATTATTTTGCTCCAAAGTATGACATCATTGCAAGGTTTCAAGGAGGTCCAAATGCAGGACATACATTATATGTGAATGGAACAAAAATGGTATTACATCAAATACCCTCTGGCATATTTCATCAGGATA
>CANHIR010000118.1 GCA_947461015.1 Bacteroidota bacterium
TTATTCAGGAGTGGTGGGGATTGAATGATAATATCAAGATGGAAGCGGATAAATACTATGCTGAATTAGGAGACATCAATGTGATTGCGGTGGATATGTATGATGGCAAAGTTGCAGCAACACCAGATAGTGCCATGAAATTAATGCGAGGTGCTGACATGGCAAGAATGACTGCCATTATTCAAGGTGCCATAAAAAAAGCAGGGCCTGATGCATCCATTTACAGCGTGGGGTGGTGCTTTGGTGGAATGTGGAGTTTGCAAACTGCCATACTTGCTGGACCTCAAGCGAAAGGAACCATTATGTACTATGGTAGACCAGAAACAAATATGGAAAAATTAAAATCTATAAAATGTGATATCATTGGCTTCTTCGGCAACCAAGATCAATCACCTTCTCCGGCAATGGTGAATGAGTTTGAAAAAAATATGAAAGAAGCAGGCAAGAATATTTCTGTCAATAAATACAATGCAGGTCATGGTTTTGCCAATCCAAGTAATCCAGGATTTAATGCAACTGCTACAGCAGATGCCTATGCAAAAGCAATTGCTTTTTTAAAGACCCACTAATGACTTTAAAAGCTACCCATATAAAAAAAGCTGAAAATTATTTTTCAGCTTTTTTTATATAAGGAATGATTTTACATATCGTTTTTAATTTTTCGATAACTGGCAGTGAGGCCACGAATTAAAGAAGAACTAAATCCTTGATGCTCCATTTCATTTAAGCCGGCTATGGTACATCCCATTGGAGTAGTTACTTTATCAATTTCTTGTTCAGGATGCGTGTTTTTAGTTAATAATAAATCAGCTGCCCCTTTTACAGTTTGAGCAGCTATGAGCGCAGCTTGTGCAGCACTAAAACCAATTTCAATTCCTCCCTGAATATTAGCCCGAATATACCTTAAAGCATAAGCAGTTCCACAAGCACCTAATACAGTCGCTGCATCCATTAACTTTTCATCAATTACAATACTCTTTCCTAATTGATTAAATAATGCAGTAACATATTCCACTTGCCCTTTCGCTTTATCATTGGCACAAATACATGTCATACTTTGCTGAATAGAAATTGCGGTATTCGGCATGGCTCGAAATAAAGCAAAGTTTGGATCAAGCATTTCTTCCATATCCTTCATCCAAACACCTGTTGCAACACTTATTACAGTGTGATGCCCAGCATTTAAAATTGGTTTTATATCTGCAATGATATCTTTTATTTGAAATGGCTTCACGGCAAGGATTACATAGTTAGCATCCTTTACTGCCGTCTGATTGTCTGAAGTAATCCTAACCCCTTTATCTGCCAAGTGTTGGATAGTAATTAAATTTCTTTTGGTAATAGTGATCTGTGAAGCCACCACAAATCCACTTGCAATTAATCCTTCCGCAATGGAAGAACCTAGGTTCCCGCCACCAATGATGGCAATATTATAATTGGACATATAAACTGAATTTAAGATTGAAAAAATAAAACCTAAGTCTGATTCGACTTATAAAAATTGAAAATTAGTAACCCTTTGCGGGAACTAAATAATTGGCTACATAATCTTTAACTCCGGCCTCTAAACTTGTAAAAGGCTTATCATAACCAGCTGCGCGCAGCTTATTCATATTGGCTTCGGTAAAATATTGATATTTATCTCTTATGTCCAAAGGCATATCTATAAATTCAATATTCGGCGTTAATCCTTGTGCGATAAATGTATTCGCGGCTAAATCGTAAAATGATCTTGCTTTTCCTGTTCCTAAATTATATAACCCATTATTAGTGCTGGCCCAAGTACCTGATAGCATTTGCTGCATCATCCAATCAATAACTGCAACTACATCTTTTACATAAATAAAATCACGCAGTTGTTCTCCGTCTTTAAAATCGGGGCGATGACTTTTAAATAATTTCACCAAACCTGTTTCCTTTATTTGATGAAAGGAGTGAAAAATCACACTTGCCATGCGGGCTTTATGCCCTTCATTAGGGCCATACACATTAAAGAATTTTAAGCCAGTCCAAACAGGAGGACAATTTGTTGCACCTAGCAGCGTTTGCGCTAAAGCCCACTTATCAAATTCATTCTTACTTATACCGTAAGGATTAAGGGGCTTTAATGCATCTAAAATTGTATGACTGTCTTCATATCCATTTTCACCGGCTCCATAGGTTGCTGCCGAAGAAGCATAAATCAACGGGATTTGCTTTTTGGCAGCATAATTCCACATGGATTTTGAATACGCCACATTCAGCTCCTCATGAATAGCATAATTAAATTCAGTGGTATCTGTTCTTGCACCTAAATGAACTATAATATCAATTTCCAATTCGTCATTTTCAAGTTGCGCTAAAAAAGCTTGACGCTCAATAATCTTTGAAAATGTTTTTCCTTCCCAGTTTTTTCTTTTGGCTTCTACACCAAAATCATCCACTAATAATAAATGAGTGAAGCCCAATTCATTCATGCGCTGGACAAATACCGAACCAATAAATCCGGCGGTACCTGTAACTACGATGGAGGGCTGTTTTGTCATGAGGGATAGTAAATTATTTTCCTAATTGTTTTTCAATTGCAGTATCATATTTATTTTTCCAATCTCCAATGCTACCCCAGTCTGCACCTGCTACTTTCACAGTACCATTTGTTACTTTACCAATTACAGCAAACCCAATACCAGCAGCTACTGCAGCATTTTGAATCGCATCCAATTGTGCAGCATTACATGAAACCACTACCCTGCTTTGTGCTTCTCCTAACCAATAAGCATCTTTACGAATGCTTGTATCATGTGCACTTACTTCAAAACCTTTATGGGTAGTAAATGCAGATTCTAATAAAGTAACAATTAATCCACCTTCACTAATATCATGCACACTTTTTACTTTCGCTTCTTTAATTAATCCAGCCACCAATTGTTGTAAACTAAATTCTTCTTCCAAATCAAAATAAGGTGCTGGCGAAAATTCAACTCCTTTAACTTTATTTAGATACTCAGAAGATCCAATATCATTTCTTTGTGTACCTAATATTACAATAGGATCGCCTTCGTTTTTAAAATCCAATGTCATTCTATTTTTCATATCCTCCACAATACCGACCATACCAATGGTTGGTGTAGGGTACACTGGACCATCTGGATTTTGATTGTAGAAACTTACATTACCACCCGTTACTGGTGTATTAAATTTACGACACGCTGCACCCATTCCTTCAACCGATTTCACAAACTGATAGTATACTTCTGGGTCATAAGGATTACCAAAGTTTAAACAGTTGGTTACACCAATGGGTTCACCACCACTACAAACAATATTTCTTGCAGCTTCCGATACGGCAATCATAGCACCTACTTCCGGATTGGCATATACATATTTACTATTACAATCTACGGTCATCGCTAATGCTTTGCCGGTTCCTTTTGCTAAAACAATAGCGGCATCACTTGGCGCATTGGTTGTTGTATTTGCAGCACCCACCATGCTATCGTACTGAGTGTACACCCAACGTTTAGATGCAATGTTTGGTATTTGCACCAATGCATCCACATTTGCTTTTAAATCGGTCACATCTGCAACCGAATTCATATCAAAAGCATTTACTTTTTCTAAATAGGCAGGCGCTTTAAATTCTCTTGAATAAACAGGAGCACCACCACCTAAAACTAATTCGTATGCAGGTAAGGATGCTTCTAAAGTCCCGTGCATATAAAAATTAAGCAAACCATCATCGGTGACTTCACCAATATTAGAACAGGATAAATCCCATTTTTCAAACACCGCTAATACCTGTGCTTCCTTTCCTTTCTCCACCACCATTAACATTCTTTCTTGACTCTCACTTAATAATAATTCCCAAGCTTTCATGTTTTGTTGACGCGTAGGCACTTTGTCTAAATCAATGCGCATGCCTACTCCTCCTTTTGCACTCATCTCGGCAGTAGAACAAATAATGCCTGCAGCACCCATATCTTGCATACCCACTACACCGCCAGTTTCAATTACTTCCAAACAAGCTTCTAATAATTTTTTTTCTTGGAAAGGATCACCTACTTGTACTGCTGGTAATTCCTCTACACTGTCTGCTGTAATTTCGGCAGAAGCAAAACTTGCGCCACCAATTCCATCTTTACCAGTAGCACTTCCTACAAAAAATACTGGATTGCCTGTTCCAAGTGCAATGGCACTAACTGTTTTACCCGCTTTCACAATCCCCACACTCATTGCATTCACTAAAGGATTGGTATGATAACATTGTTCAAAATACAATTCACCTCCCACGGTTGGAACACCAAAACAGTTTCCATAATGACCAATACCATGCACAACACCCGCTAATAACCTTTGTGTTTTTTTATCTTCTAACTTTCCAAAACGCAAACTATTTAAAGATGCAATTGGTCTTGCACCCATGGTGAAAATATCTCGTTGTATTCCCCCTACACCTGTAGCCGCACCTTGGAATGGCTCCAATGCACTTGGGTGATTATGTGATTCAATTTTAAAAACTACGCCGTAATTATTTCCTATATCCATTAAACCTGCATTCTCCTCACCCGCAGCTACTAACATTCTACCTCCATCACGAGGCAAAGTTTTTAACCACTTAATGGAATTTTTATAACTACAATGTTCACTCCACATGCCACTAAAAGCACATAGTTCTGTGAAATTAGGTGTTCGGCCAAGCTTTTGTTTTATCAACTCAAACTCTTCCTCGGTTAATCTTAATTGCTGCGCGGTCTTTACGGTGATTTCCATTTGTATAGGATTAGGCTTTTTAGATTGGGCGAAGTTACAAAAGGACAGACTTAACTAGTAATGGATTTACCAACATTAAACTAGGTTGGTGTTAGTACTTTAAAAATGGATGTTTATGATTACCAATAGATTAGAATATTAATACATATATATATTATTATAATATTATTATTTTATACACATATTGGCAAATTTTAAAAACCTAGCGCTTTTACTTTTTATAAATGAACATATCTTTGTGTAAATTAAATATATTTAAATTAATATCATATGTCATTAAGAACCGACGCAGTCAATCATGTGAGTCACGGACATGTAACTTCACCTGATATCAAAGGTGCTAAAATCACAGGCGTATTTGGCGAAAATGTATTTACGCAAAAAACGGCTAGAGAGTATTTAAGCGACGAAGCTTATAAAAGTTTAATTGCTAGTATTAAAGGCGGTAAAAAAATTGACCGTCAGGTTGCAGGACAAATTGCATCGGGTATGCGCGCTTGGGCAGAGAGCAAAGGCGTAACACACTATACACACTGGTTTCAACCACTTACAGGTAGCACTGCCGAAAAACACGATTCCTTTTTTACTCTAAAAGGAGATGGTACTGCCATTGAAGAATTTGAAGGAGCAGCATTAATTCAACAAGAACCAGATGCTTCTAGTTTTCCCAACGGAGGATTGAGAGCTACATTCGAAGCAAGAGGCTACTCGGCATGGGATCCTTCTTCTCCCCCATTCATCATAGAAATAGGCAATGGTAAAACATTGTGTATTCCTACAATATTTATTGCCTACACGGGTGAATCTTTGGATTACAAAGCACCATTAATGAAAGCAGTAGAGTCTTTAAATAAAGCAGCCGTAACAGTTTGTAATTATTTTGACAAAAATGTAACTAAAGTAACCCCAACACTTGGCTGGGAACAAGAATATTTTGTGATAGATGAGGCATTGGTAAATGCAAGACCAGACTTAGTGCAATGTGGAAGAACGGTTTTTGGTTTTACACCAGCTAAGGGACAA
>CANHIR010000119.1 GCA_947461015.1 Bacteroidota bacterium
ACTAAGAACAAAAAGAACACCCCAGATCGTTTGGAGTTCAAAAAGTATAACCCAATTTTGAAAAAAGTAACTGTTCACAAAGAAATTAAATAATCATGGCAAAAGCAGCATCTAAAAACGCGAAAGTAAAGGATTTAAAGGCTTCTGCTGAAGCTAAAAACTGGACAAAAGTAATTAAAGCGGTACGTAGCCCAAAAACAGGCGCGTATACTTTTAAGGAAAACATTGTTCATAAAGATAAAGTAACTGAATTCTTAGCCGCTAAGTAATTCAACACCTTACTTTTCGTAACAGAAAATATTGAAAGCTTTCCAAATACTGGGAAGCTTTTTTTATGATATGACCATTTAGAATTCCTTAATTTTACAGTATGAGTTTTTTAGGTAAATTATTCGGCAAAAAAGAAAAAGAAACCTTAGATCAGGGTTTAGAAAAAACCAAGCAAAGTTTTTTCGAGCGCATTTCTAAAGTAATTATTGGTAAAACTTCGGTGGATGACGAAGTGTTGGATCAATTAGAAGAAGCATTGATTGGTGCAGATGTGGGGGTGGATACCACCCTTGCCATTATAGAACAAATTCAAAACAGGGTAAAGAAAGAAAAATATTTATCTACTGCGGAACTCAATACTATTTTGCAAGCAGAGATTGGAAACTTATTAGTGGACGCCCCAGCCGATCAAATGGGTTTTGTTCCCCCTGTAAATAAAAAACCCTATGTTGTATTAGTAGTAGGTGTTAATGGAGTAGGTAAAACAACTACTATTGGGAAACTTGCGCATCATTATAAAGCTGCAGGCAATGAAGTTATATTAGGTGCAGCGGATACGTTTAGAGCGGCTGCAGTGGATCAATTAACCATTTGGAGTGAAAGGGTTGGTGTAAATATTGTAAAACAAAATATGGGGTCTGATCCTAGTGCAGTTGCATTTGATACCATACAATCGGCGATGGCAAAAAATGCGGATGTTGTATTAATAGATACAGCGGGCCGTTTACACAATAAGGCACACTTAATGGATGAGCTAAATAAAATTAAACGCGTTATTCAAAAGCAGTTACCAGATGCGCCACACGAAGTATTGTTGGTATTAGATGGTTCTACCGGTCAAAATGCATTAGAGCAAGCAAAACAATTTATGGCAGTTACCAATGTGAATGCATTGGCCATTACCAAACTAGATGGAACTGCTAAAGGAGGTGTAGTATTGGCCATTGCGCATCAATGTAAAATTCCTGTAAAATACATTGGAGTAGGAGAACAAATCAATGACTTATTATTATTTGACAAAACCGAGTTTGTGGATTCATTGTTTAGTCTCAATAAATAATTTATTAAGTTTCAATTACTTTAGAAAGTGTATCTCACTCCAATGCCACCCTGGTTATTAAAATAGGATTGAATAATGCTAAATGAAGGTTGCCAGTCAATACTTACATTAAATGGAGCATTGCTAAATTTATAATCAAGTCCAATAATCCCATCAAAACCTACTGCAATATTTGAGTTGTTTGTTTTAACATTATTCTTTTTCCATTCATCACTCCATATTCCTAAATGCGCACCATATCCATAATACCAAGATAGATTTTCAACGTCTACCATTGGGGTGTGAAATTCCTTTAACAGGGTAAGGCTAAAACCATCCAGGTTAAAATAACCAATCCCTTCAATTGCCGTATTATTTTGATTGAATTTTTTATAAGTAAGTGCACCGGGATACATTTTTACACCAAATGCCTTTTTGTACCTATTTGAGGGTAATTCATTTTGAGCTTTATCTGTTTTGTATAAAAGCGTGTCTTGAGCAAATGAAAATTGTGCAACAAGGATTGTATAAATGAATACTTGAATAAGCCTAAATCTCATATAATATACTTTGAGGGAATACAAATTTAGGGGGAAATCACAAAATTGACTGTTTTATAAATGCTAAAATTTGGTTAGGTTTGTAATATGTTAAGTTTTCAAGAATTATCCGTTCAATTCAATGAACAGTTTGATACCAAGCATTTCCCGGAAACGCCACATACTTTATATGCGCCAGGTGAATATTTTTTATCCATTGGTGGAAAAAGGGTTAGGCCTGTAATGTGCATGATGGGAAATGAATTGTTCAGTGACATACATAGTGATGCATTTGTTGCAGCCAGGGCTGTGGAATTGTTTCACAATTTTACCCTCGTGCATGACGACATGATGGATGAAGCTGGATTGAGAAGAGGCATGCCCACAGTACACACAAAATATGATGTGAATACGGCATTACTCGTTGGTGATGTGATGCTCATTAGGGCGTATGAGTTTTTGCAAAACATCCAGCCTAGTTATTTACCTAAAATTTTAAAAATTTTTAATAAAACAGCCAGAGAAGTTTGCGAAGGCCAGCAGTTAGATATGGATTATGCAAAAATGGAGGAGGTAACCATGGAGCAGTACATTCATATGATTACTTTGAAAACATCCGTTTTACTAGCGGCGAGTTTAGAAATTGGTGCAATTATTGGCGGAGCCAGTGAAAACAATTGCCACCACTTATATGAGTTTGGTAAAAAAATTGGTATTGCGTTTCAAATTCAGGACGATTATTTAGATGCTTACGGGGATGCTGCTAATTTTGGAAAGGAAGTAGGAGGGGATATAAAACAAAATAAAAAGACTTTCTTATTGTTACATGCTTTATCCGTAGCAAACAATGATCAACGTGCTGCATTAGCTGAATTATTAAATAATGACAATCCTGATAAAGTAGAAAAGGTATTGGACATTTTTAATGCTTGTGGCGTAGGTGCATGGGCAGAGAATTTAAAATCAAAATATTTGCAAGAAGCTTTTGATCATTTAGAATCTATTGCTGTTGTTTCGGCTCGCAAACAACCGCTGATAGAACTTGCGAACTATTTAATAAATCGAAATAAATAATCCCCTAAAATAGCATGAATCTTTTCAGAAAAAAATCAATCGATAAAATTGTACAAGATGCTGCTACTGGAATGTCGGATGGACACAGTGCAAGCGGGTTAAAAAAAGTGTTGGGTGTAAGGGATTTAACTTTTATGGGCATTGCCGCTGTGGTGGGCGCAGGGATTTTTTCAACCATTGGTACAGCAGCGCATAATGGTGGACCTGGTATTTCCATATTATTTGTTATAACCGCTATTACCTGTGGATTTAGTGCCCTTTGTTATGCGGAGTTTGCGAGTAGGGTGCCTATTGCTGGAAGTGCTTACACGTATGCTTATGTATCTTTTGGAGAATTAATTGCATGGATTATTGGTTGGGCATTAATTTTAGAATATGCCATTGGTAATATTGTGGTTGCTATTAGTTGGAGTGGTTATTTTGTAAACTTATTGGAAGGTTTCCATATTCATTTACCAGGATGGTTGTCAACCAACTATGATCAAGCTCATCAAGGTTTTGCAGAAGCTACGAAACACTTAAGCGAAGGAAAGACGCCTGAAACTTTTTCTAAATTGGCTCGGATTGGATATGACGCAATGACCAATGCGCCAATGATTGGAAATTGGAAAATTATATTAAATGTCCCTGCCTTAATTATTGTGGTATTAATTACCATGTTGGTTTATAGAGGAATTAAAGAAAGTAAGAAGAGCACTAATGCAATGGTCATTTTTAAAATTTGTATCATTGTAGGTGTCATAATTTTAGGGGCTTTTTATGTTGATACTTCCAATTGGATGCCATTTATGCCCAATGGGTTTAAGGGGGTTTTAGCGGGGGTATCGGCAGTGTTTTATGCTTATATAGGTTTTGATGCCATTTCAACCACTGCGGAGGAATGTAAAAATCCACAACGTGATTTACCTAGGGGCATGATTTATTCTCTTATCATTTGTACTGTGCTTTATATTTTAATTGCGTTAGTATTAACAGGGATGGTAAATTATAAGGAATTAGATGTTGCCGATCCTTTGGCATTTGTATTCGAAAGAATAGGCATGCATAAAATTGGCTATATTATTTCAATTAGTGCGGTGGTGGCTACTACCAGTGTATTATTGGTTTTTCAATTGGGACAACCCAGAATATGGATGAGTATGAGTAGGGATGGATTGCTTCCAAAAAAGTTTTCTAATGTGCATCCTAAATTTGGAACCCCTGCTTTTGCAACTATTGTTACCGGTATTTTTGTTGGTATACCATCTTTATTCATGTCAATAAGTGCCATGACCGATTTAACAAGTATTGGTACGCTGTTTGCTTTTGTATTGGTTTGCTTTGGGGTATTGGCATTGCCAAGGGTAAAATTGGATGGTACAAAAAAACAAGCTTTTAGATTGCCTTACATTAATGGGCAATTTATCATTCCAATATTAGCGTTCTTATTTATTTATTTTGGTAATGTTAGAATACAAAATGCCTTTTTTGCAACAGGGAAAGATGCTTATCAAGAATTTCTTTTTTTGGTTTTCGTTTTTATATTAGTGTTTGTAGCTATTTTTAGTTTCCTTCGTAAGTTTTCTACAATTCCAATTGTTGGAGCCATGTGTTGCTTGTATTTAATGATTGAAATTCCTCCTGTGAGCTGGATGTGGTTTTTTATATGGATGGCTCTGGGTTTAATAATTTATGCATTATATGGCAGCAAGAAGTCCAAATTAAATGAATCGAATACTTAATATTTTATGAAGTATCAGGTAGGAGATGAAATTTTAGTTTTACTTAGTAACGAGGAAGGGCGTATCATTGAAATAATGGATGATAAAATGGTGATGATAGAAGTGCGTGGCGTGAAGTTCCCGGCTTATATGGACCAAATAGATTTCCCTTATTTTAAAAGATTCACAGAAAAAAAGTTATTCCCTCAAAAAGCGGCTCCACAAAAAATTTATGTAGATCAAATACCCAAAGAGAAAGTAGTTAAAAACGACAGTAAGGACGAAGAAGGTGTTTGGTTAAATATTATTCCTAAGTTTACTTTAGATGATTTTAATGACGAAATAGTTGAAAGTTTAAAAATATTCCTATCTAACAGGAATAGAGTAAGCTATCATTTTATTTATGATCAAGCCTTTGGCGGCGAAAGTAATTTTTCTATTGAATCTACGATAGCTCCCTTTACCGATTTTTATATACATGATATTGCATTTGAGGATGTGAATGACAGTCCTGTTTTTTCAGTAGATTTCTCTTTAACTGAACCACATAAGAAGAAGGCGGATCATTTTGAGGCGATTGTAAAAATTAAGCCAAAACAGTTTTTTCAAAAAATTGAAATACTAAAGGAAGACGAAAAGGCACAAATACGTTACCCATTATTTGAAACCTATCCTGATAAAGTGGAAGACAACCATATAGCCATTGATGTTTTAAGAAACGCGGGGTATAAAGTATATGACGCTTCAAAAATCAAACAAAATATACAGCAAGCCCGTTCGGTAATTGATTTACACATTGAAAAAATTATGGATGGACATAGTCATTTAAGCAATGCCGAAATCTTGCATTTTCAATTGGAAGAATTTGAAAAATGGTTTGAGCTAGCGCGTCTTAACCATTTACCATCTATGATTATCATTCACGGTGTGGGTAAGGGTAAATTAAAGGCCGAGATACATGATTTATTAAAAGTAAAGCCAGGGGTAAAAAGCTTTATTAATCAATACTCCGATTTTTATGGGTACGGCGCTACGGAAGTGTTTTTTGAATACTAAGCCGTACCTTTGCAATACTACAAACCCGAGCTATCGTGGTAAGCAATTACCAAGGAAAGTCCG
>CANHIR010000120.1 GCA_947461015.1 Bacteroidota bacterium
CTTTACGATAGCTTGCTTTAAATACATAAGGAATACCTAAATTCTTACAAATGGTTGAAACTTTTTCTCCAATTTCCATTACTAAGTCCTCACTTTCTACCACACATGGACCTGCGATTAAAAAAAAGTTATTGGCATCATATTGTTGATGCTTAAAATGGTCTTGTAAGTAATTTGGAATCATGTTATGCGTTTTGCGTTTATAAAGCAATTAAATCCGTTACGGTTCTTTTATCTAAAATGGCTAATGTATTGTCTCTTACTTCTAACATTACTTTGTTGATACCACATTTTTTTTCGTTGCAAGTCTCACATTTCTTGTAAAAATTCAAACTTACACAAGGAAGTAATGCAATAGGGCCTTCTATGGTTCTAAAAATTGAAGAGAGTTTTATTTTTTGAGGAGCGATGGCAAAAAAGTAACCACCATGCTTTCCTTTTTTACTTTCTAGGAAACCTGCTTTTTTTAATTCAAGTAAAATGTTCTCTAAAAATTTTAAAGGAATTTTTTTCTCTTGTGCAATTTCGGCAATAAGGATAGGATTTTCCGTTCCTTTCCCAGCCATATAGGAAAGTGCTTGTAATGCGTATTGTGTCTTTTTTGATAACATATTATAAGCCTAAAACTTCTTTCATTGTAAAGATACCACTTTTATTTTTCGCAAATTCAGCAGCCAAAACAGCACCGCTGGCAAAACCTTTTCTGGTATGTGCCGTATGGGTAATTTCAATGGTGTCAATAGGGGAGCTATAAGCAATGGTATGCGTGCCAGGCGCTGGGTCAATGCGCTCCGAAGTAATCACTAAATCGCCTGCAGTTAAAGAAGGACTATTTACCCATTGTTTTTTTCTGCCAATATTTGCTAAAATTTGCTCGGCTAAAGAAATGGCAGTACCACTTGGAGCGTCCTTTTTTTCGGTATGATGAATTTCGGTCATGCTAACATCATAGCTATCATAAGGCTCCATTAACTTGGCCAATTGCTTATTTAATTCAAAAAATAAATTTACGCCAATGCTGTAGTTGCTTGAATATACCAAACAACCATTCTTTGTTTCGCATAGCGCGCTAATTTCATTCCATTTATCCAACCATCCCGTAGAACCGCTCACCACAGGAACGCCAAATTCAATACACTTTTTTACATTTTCGTAGGCACTATGTGGTCCAGTAAATTCTATAGCTACTTCTGCCATTTGTAATTTCTCTTTTGTAAAATCGACATTATTTTGGACATCAATTTTTAATACAATTTCATGCCCTTTTTCTAAAGCCATTTCTTCAATTGCTTTACCCATTTTCCCATATCCAATTAGTGCTATTTTCATATTAAGGGTTTTATCTACCGTGCGAATTTTTTAAATTAAATTGTAAGCTAAGACCTGTTTGTCTTAGTTGCGGTTGTATCATGGGTTCTATTCGTAGGCTTAAATTATTGCTCACGTCAAACTCTTTTAAATGTCCAGAAACGGTTGCATCCACTACGTTAACACCCCATGCAATAAAAAACCAAAGAATGGAATAATCTCTATCTCTTCTAAAAATATTTCGATAACTCTGCATGGATCCAATGCTTAAACCTTTTAAACTGGGATCAATTTTTGAAACATCTGAAGCGTCACCGTTTTTTTGTTTAATTAAAGCAGTGTATGCAAATTTTGTTTTGTTGTATAAGTCATTATTATAAATAAAAGTAGATATGGGAATAGCCAACACGCCATATACAATAGGTATTTTCCAATATTGTTTATTATAGGCTTGTCCTAAGCCAGGCAACATCGCTGAATACCTTGTTGCCTTGCGAGGGTTATGAAGTTTAGTTGAATCAATGATAAGCTTAGTAGAGTCGCTTATTATATTGCTTTTGTCTGAGGATAGTGTATTGCGCATACTTCCATTATTTAGGGTTGTATCCTGACTCCAGCAATTTACTTGCACACCTATCAGCAACAATAAAAACAATATTGATCTCATCCTATGGGTATTCCTTTTTTAATTGCTTACTAGCTAATGCTAACTTGCATTGCATCCAATATGGTATTTAAACCATTGATGTCCTGGTATGAAATGGTAATGGTACCGCTGCCGTTTTTTTGTTGCACTAAAACAACTTTAGCTGACAAATGACTTGCTAATTTATCTTCTAATTTCTTATAAACAGGAGAAAGTTCATTTTTCTTTGTAGCCTTTGGCGCTTTTCCACTTGCGTTATTCATTTTTCTTACCAATTCCTCGGTTTGACGAACGGTTAATCCTTTTTCAATTATTTCTTTAAATAAAAATAATTGCTGATCAATTTCTTTACCAATTAAAATTTTTGCTAAGCTCACACTTAAAGTTCCTTTGCGCACTGCAGCTTGAATTGCTGGAGGTAAGTCTAATAAACGAATATAGTTTGCAACGGTAGAACGGTCTTTTCCCATACGCTCCGATACTTTTTCCTGCGTATAGTTCAACTCCTGCATCATTCTTTGATAACTTAAAGCAACTTCTATTTCATTTAAATCCACTCTTTGTAAGTTCTCTAATAATGCCAGTTCCAATAACTCTTGGTCATTGCCTTGTCTTACATAAGCTGGGATATCATTTAATCCAGCCAATTTAGCAGCACGGAATCTTCTTTCACCTGCTATTAATTGATATTTTCCATTAGCAAGTAATGCAACCGTGATGGGTTGAATAATATCGTGCAACTTAATGGAATGTCTTAATTCTTGTAATGCAATTTCGTCAAAATCCTTTCTAGGATTTTTTGGATTCACCTGGATGTCGCTTAAAGGAATACGGTTGGTTGCAACCGCTTTCTGAATGGTTTCAGCTTCTACTTTTCCAGCTGTATTCTTATATTCTGCATCAATATTTTGCAATAGGGATCTTAAGCCCTTTCCAATCATATCTTTATTGGGTGTACTCTTGCTCATAATTAGTCAATTATTCTATCAGCATTACTCATCTTAGTCATGCCGTTTTTTTGTAAAATTTCTTTAGCTAGGTTTAAATAGTTCACAGTACCCTTGCTATCTGCATCATATAAAATTACTGGTTTGCCAACACTTGGCGCTTCACTTAAGCGACTGTTTCTATGTATGATAGTTGAAAATACCATATCGTCAAAATGCTTGCGAACTTCCCCAACCACCTGATTGCTTAAACGTAAACGTGCATCATACATGGTCATTAAAATTCCTTCAATTTGTAAATTTGGGTTTAGTCTGCTTTGTACAATTTTCACCGTGTTTAATAATTTTCCTAATCCCTCTAATGCGAAAAATTCACATTGCACTGGAACAATTACACTATGAGCAGCAACCAATGCATTCACGGTAATTAAACCCAAAGACGGCAAACAGTCAATAATGATAAAATCATACTGGTCTTGTATAGGATCTAAAAGTTCTTTTAAAACGTTTTCTCTGTTTGGAAAATTAATAAGCTCAATTTCGGCACCCACTAAATCAATATGGGAAGGGATAACGTCTAAATGTGGGATCTCTGATTTTAAAATAATATCTGCAAGAGGGGTATGATTAATCATTCCGTCATATAAACTAGTGGTTATATTATGTAAATCAAATCCAACCCCTGTTGTGCTATTGGCCTGTGGGTCAGCATCAATTAATAAGGTTTTGAACTCCAAAACCGCCAAACTAGCCGCAATATTTATAGCGGATGTGGTTTTTCCAACCCCACCTTTTTGATTCGCAATTCCAATTATTCTTGCCATAAAATAGGTATCCTTAATTTCTTCCAAAAATAAGGCTTTTGGCCCTATTTTTGCGGTTTAAATCCTCATATGCGCAGTCCCCTTTTCATTTCTATTTTACTGTTGATATTGATTATCATTGACTTTTACATTTATCAGGTACTAAAACACCTTATGCAGGGGAGTAATTCAGGGGTAAGAACAGGGGTAAGCTTTGCTTATTGGGCTTTATGTATTATCTGTTTTGCCTCCTTTTTATTGGTGCCTTATTATACCAATCCTTATTTTAGACAGTATGTTTTTTCCATAAGCATGGGCTGGATGCTTACCCAATTACTTATGTCTATTGTTTTTTTAATAGATGATATAAGAAGAGGCACTTTTTGGGCTGTAGGTAAGATCTCTTCAGCAACGGGTGCTCAATTTATGAATACTGAAAATGGCATCCCAAGATCTACTTTTTTAAGTTGGTTGGGTGTGGGTTTAGCTTCCACATTATTTTTCTCTTTACTTTATGGCTTTGGAAACAAATACAATTACAAATTAATTAAAAAGAAGATTGCTTTAAATGGGTTGCCTTTAGCATTTAAAGGCTTTAAGATTATTCATATTAGCGATATTCATAGTGGCAGTTTAAAGGACAAGCAAGCAGTACAAAAAGGGGTTGATTTAATAAAAAAGCAACAAGCCGACTTGGTTTTGTTTACTGGGGATTTAGTCAATGATAAAGCAACAGAAATGCAGGACTGGATGGATGTTTTCGGACAAATAAAAGCACCACATGGAGTGTTTAGTACTTTAGGCAATCATGATTACGGAGATTATGTGGTGTGGGAAAGTACTGAAGCAAAAGAAAAAAATTTGCAAGACCTTATACAAGTCCATCAAAATTTAGGATGGAGGTTGCTAATGAATGAAAACGTCAAAATTGAAAAGAACCAGCAGTATTTGCAATTGGTTGGAATTGAAAATTGGAGTTCCAAAGCAAGATTTCCAAAATATGGAAAACTAGATAAAGCCATGTTGGGGGTAGATGCACATAATCCTGTCATTTTAATGAGCCATGACCCAAGCCATTGGGAGGCACAAGTAATACCAGACTATCCTCATGTACAATTAATGTTGTCAGGTCATACACACGGCATGCAATTTGGTTTAGAGAATCCATATTTTAAATGGAGTCCAGTGCAATGGGTATACAAGCAATGGGCAGGCATTTATGAAAATAATAAGCAGCAGCTGTATGTAAATAGAGGTTTTGGGTTTTTAGGTTATCCAGGAAGGGTAGGCATTTTGCCTGAAATAACATTGATTGAACTTGCTTAGAAGAATTTGTTAAAATCTTGAATGTAACAAATCTGCTATTTTTTCGTTATACCTTTGTATCATCAACAATTCAATTTTTATGAAAAAATATATAGCAAGTTTAGCGGTCCTTTTTATTGCAACGCAAGTAACTGCGCAGGACAAGTTTAGTTTAGGCATTAAAGTGGGTCAAAATTTTTCTAGTGTAAACCAGGTAGCCGTAGATCATAACACTGCTTCTTATCATGCAGGTGTAAATATGCATATTGGCATAACTGACAAATTAGGAATTGCTCCTGAAGTAATTTTATCTCAAACAAAATTAGAAACAACGCCCTCGGTTTTAAATTTATTAACGAGTAGTTTATCTCAGCCAGAAACCTACCATTTAAATTATTTATCAATACCCATTTTACTTGATGCTAAATTGTTTAAAAAATTAAGTGTGCAAGCTGGCCCTCAATACAGTATTTTATTGGACCAGAAAAAAGACGGCATAGGCAATGCAAGTATGGCATTTAAAAATGGCGAGTTTGCTTTTGTGGGTGGCGGAAAATTTGATTTAGGAGGTTTTTACTTATACGGCAGATACGTTGTTGGTTTAAATAGCATCAATGAATTGCAAAACCAAAACCAATGGAAAACCACCCAATGGCAGTTGGGTATTGGCATGTCGTTGCTTAATTTTTAA
>CANHIR010000121.1 GCA_947461015.1 Bacteroidota bacterium
CTCTACTTTTACATAGGAATAATTCCGAGCAGCAGCCATATAGTTTTTAACTAAAAATGGCGGAATGCCTACTTCGCTCGCAATCCTTCTTTCATCATTAGTTCCTAATCCATAAACAGCATATAATTTACTAAAAAAAGCATATAATGTTGGAAGGATTAATTGAATGGGTGTGGCTTTACTATTTGATTCAAAGTATTGAATCATTTTGATAGATTTTGAAAAATTTCTTTGGGCCACAGCTTCTTGAAATTCAAAAGCATTATATTCCTTACTTATGCCAATGTATTTTTCAATATCATCCTCATTCATTTTTTTCCGATCCCCCAAATTCACAATTAATTTCTCTAGTTCATTTTGGATTCTACTTAAATCATTGCCAATATGATCAACAATAATATGAACTGCCTTGGGGCTAATTTGATACCCTCTTTCCGATACCCAATTGTTAACCCATTCCGGTAGTTTATTGTCATACATTTTTTTTGTACTTACAACAACTGCTTTTGTCTTTAATAATTTAGCCAAAGCAGATCGGCCATCTACATTTTTATCCTTATGAGCAACAATAAAAATGGTTGAGCTTAACGGATTTTCAATATAGGAAAATAATTTTTCTAGTTGATTCATTTGCTGTGCTTCTTTCAAAATCACAACTTGTTTTTCTGCAAATACAGGATATCGCTTACATGCATTCATTACCTGTGTCCAGTCTGCGTCTTTGCCATAGAAAATTGACAAATTAAAAGCTTGCTCAGATTCAGCTAACAAATGTTTTTCAGCATAGTCAACAACTTGATCTATATAGAATGGCTCCTCGCCTTCTAACCAATAGACAGCATCAAAAACATTTTTTTTCCAATTAGATATTATTTTCGAAATGGGCATGCTCAAAGATATTGAATCATATGTCCTTAGCGTTAAAAAATAGCTAAAAAACTCAAATTAATAATTTGTGCGATATTTTTTATAACTTTAGGCCAATAATAAAAACATTTTATGAGTACTGAAACAAACGGAAATAGTAATAAAATAATTATTGGGATACTTATTTTTGCCATTATAGGCTCTTGGATTTATTTTTATTCTTTGAATAATAAGAACATTGAAGCTGTAGCTCAAAAAGATACAAGAATTGAACAAATTGATAACAGCAGAAAAGAATTACAAGCCGAGTTTGATGTAGTGTCTGCTAAAGTGGACTCGTTGACAAGCACTAATACCCTTTTGTCTGGTGATTTATTGAACAAAACAAATGAAATTATTGCACTTAAAGCTAATATAGGTAGCATTTTAGGTAAGGAGAAAGCCAGCAAAGCAGAAATTGCTGAAGCTAAGAAAATGATTGCCTCACTAAATAGTCAAATTACAAACTTAACCGAGGAGCTAACTAAAGCACAAGCAGAAAATAAAGAATTGACCGTTCAAAATGGAAACTTGAACACTCAAAATCAAAACTTAAATGCTCAAAATAGTAACTTAAATACAAACCTATCTTCTACTACAAAAGAAAAAGATAGAATTCAAGACATTGCTTCTACACTTCATGCTTCCACTTTTACCATTCAAGCACTTAGAATAAAAGACAATGGTTCAGAAAAAATAACAAATAATACAAGAAAAGCAAATACCATTCGCCTGTCTTTTCAAATTGATAAAAATAGAATAACGCCAAGTGGTAGTCAAGACTTATATATTTGTATAACAGGTCCCGATGGTAAAACTGTGGGTGAAGGAGGCAGCTTCTCATCTAGAGAGGATGGACAAAAAGCATACTCAAATAAGATCACCATTCAATATGAACAAAACGCTGTATTGCCAGTAAGTTACGATATTAAACAAGGTTCAAAACTGGCAGAAGGAGATTATAAAATTGAAGTTTATAATAATGGATTTAAAATAGGTGAAGGCAAAACAACAATGAAAAAGAGTTTGTTTTAATCACAAAAACTTACATTTAAGAATTATTAAAAAAAAATAGCCACTCAATTGAGTGGCTATTTTTTTTTAATACGCTGCCATTTCATTATTTATACTTAAGTCTTGCATCATAGTACCCATTGGAATATTATTGTAAGACAAAGCATAAAACCAAAGCTGAATCGCTGCTGGCGAAACGGACTCTACAAAGAAGTTTACTTTACTTAATAACGGAGTGAGCTTTTGGGTTAACTCATGTAACTCATTGGCGTCACTTGTTTCTGCCCAAATGTTTAATAAATTTTTTAATTGGGCTAATTCATGGTCCAATAAATGATCGAAGGCGTGTAATTGTATGAATTCTGATACAGCTTCATACAACATGGCTTTGTTGTTGGTAATCATGTTTTTGTTAGGTTGGATTAACAATACAAAGTTCCTTCCTTAATGTTACCTGATTGTTAACATTAATCCAAATTGACAAAATGTGCAAAAATGAATAAAAAATGTGCTTATCAATTACAAGCTATTCAATTTCAATACTTTAAATATGGATAACCTACTTTAAAATTACCGCCGAAAGGGCTGGTAGCTCTAATGAAAGCATTACCCAGTCGCCATTCTCATCCTGGGGTATCCTTTTTATATTGGCATTGTATAAGTCTCCTACCCCCCAATACTGTTTATGATCACTATTAAATATTTCTTTCCAAACCTTGTTCCCATGCACATGTATAGGGAATTGATGTCTAGGCACTGGAGTCATATTCATTACCACTAATATATCTTCTTCCCAATTTTTTGATCTTCTCCTAAATGCAATAATACCTTCTTGACGCTTGTTTGTTTCTATCCATTCAAATCCTGCATCATCATATTGTAATTCATATAAAGCAGGATTTGATTTTAAAAGTAAGTTTAATTGTTGAACACAATTTTTCATACCCGCATGACTTGGATGTTGTAACAATTCCCATTGTAATTCGGTGGTATAATTCCACTCACTAGTAGAAGCAAATTCATTCCCCATAAATAATAACTTTGCCCCTGGATGGGTATACATATAAGTATACAACAATCTTAAATTGGCAAATTTCTGCCATTCATCTCCTGGCATTTTATATATCATTGGGCTTTTTCCATGCACTACTTCATCATGACTCAATGGCAACATAAAATGTTCGTCATAATAATACATCATGGAAAAAGTAAACTTATCCTGCGCACCAGAACGCATGATAGGATCTAATTTAAAATAATCCAAGGTGTCATGCATCCAACCCATCATCCACTTCATGCCAAAGCCCAAGCCGTCCATGAAAGTTGGCTGGCTCACACCAGGCCAGTCAGTAGCTTCTTCCGCAATGGTTTGAATAGCTGGGAAATCACGATATAAGGTTTCATTTAAATCTTTGATAAAAGCGATGGCTTCAATATTTCCATTACCTCCAAATTCATTTCGCTCCCATTGTCCTTCCTCCCTACTGTAGTCCAATTTTAACATTGAACTCACTGCATCCACTCTTAAACCATCAATATGAAATTGATCACACCAAAAACGAGCACTGCTTATTAAAAATGATTTTACTTCTCCTCTTTTGTAATTGAAAATATAGGAATTCCAATCTGGGTGATATCCCTTGCGCATATCAGCATACTCATAAGTATTGGCTCCATCAAACATAAATAAGCCATGACTGTCATATGGGAAATGGGAAGGTACCCAGTCCATAATTACCCCAATGGATGCTGCATGAAAAGCGTCCACCAAAGCTGCAAATTCTTGTGGATTTCCAAAACGAGAGGTAGGTGCAAAAAAACCAATGCCTTGGTATCCCCAACTTCCATCAAATGGATGCTCCATCACTGGCATAAACTCCACATGTGTAAACCCCATCTCTTTTACATAGGGAACTAATAAATCAATTAACTGCAAGTATGAGTTATAACTGTTTTCGTCGTTTTTATTGGGTCGCATCCAACTTGCCAAATGCACTTCATACACCGAATAGGGTTGGTCGGTTCTATTGCTAATTTTTCTTTGCTCTAGCCATTTTGCATCCTGCCAATCATATTTAGTGTCCCAGGTAATTGAGGCAGTTAAAGGCCTAAGTTCCCAAAAATTTGAAAAGGGATCTCCCTTATCTAATAATGCCCCTTTGTATCCGTGAATATGATATTTATAAACTTCTCCTTTATGTACATTGGGAATAAACCCTTCCCAAATGCCTGAACTATCTAATCTTACTTTTAAAGGGTGTGTGCTATTATTCCAATCATTAAAATTACCCGTCACAAATACAGCCGTTGCATTAGGTGCCCATACTGAAAAATAAGTTCCCCAAGTATCTAATACTTGTAGTTGATGATTTCCAAATATTTTATACAAACTATAATGCGTTCCATTTTGAAAATTTTGAACATCTGCCTCGGTCATTAAGGAATAATTCCATACAGGCTGTTCACTATCTACAAAATGTTCCGCTTCGTATTTGGGCATGATTATTTAGTTAATTCAATTACTTGCATGCTCATAGCAGGTATAGAAAATTCAGACCCAATGGTATTTCCTGAAATGATATCTTTCCCACTAGTAAATGAATTCGTTCTTTCAGTGTATTTAGACAGCTTCACATTTCTTGATTTAGTATCTGTATTCATTACACACATCACTGTTTGATTGTTATCGTATCTAAAATATACATACAAGCCATCTTCAGGAATGTACTGCATCATTTTCCCTGTTTTTAAGGCAGATGATTTTGTGCGATAAGCTCCCAATTTTTGTACATAATGTAAAAAATCAGACTCTTCATTGGTTAAGTTTGTTTCTGTAAAAGCATTCTTTTTATCTCCTGCCCATCCGCCAGGAAAATCAAGTCTTACCCATCCATCTGGATTTGAAATACCCTTCATTAACAACTCAGAACCATAATACAATTGAGGAATCCCCCTGCATGTATATAGCCATGCATATGCCATTTTTGTTTTAGGAATGCTTTCCCCTAAAGAAGAATGGATTCTTGTCATATCATGATTGTCTAAGAAAATGACATTGTTATTGGCTTGCTTGTACATAAAATCGGAAGCCAATGTATTGTATAATTTAATGATTCCATTTGACCATCCATTGGATTCATTTAAAGCTGGCATAATACCACCAAACAATAAACTAAAATCTGATGTTGCCTTTAAATTGCTTTTAAAAGGCAGGTTAAAATTGTTCTCAACATAATAAGCTTGAGAAGCGACACCGTCCACCCAGCATTCACCAAACGTAAATATTTTAGGATACTCATCTAAAAGCGCTTTGTTTAAACGGTTCATAACGTCCACATTACAATACTTGTAAGTGTCTACCCTAAATGCATCTACCCCAAAAGTTTCAACAGACCAAATGGCATTTTGTGTTAAATATTTTTCAACCATTGGATTTTCCTGATTAATGTCTGGCATCTCAGTCGTAAACCAGCCATCTATCATGCGTTTTGCATCTGCTTCGGAGTGATAAGGATCAAAAACAGCTTGTTCTCTGTAATGTGTTTGCGTATAAGTAGGCCATTGGTGCACCCAGTCCTTAGCAGGCGCATCCTGTACTAAAAAATGAAACCTTCCAAAATGATTGTAAACAATATCTTGGATTAACTTCATCCCTTTTTTATGAAGGCTATCACTTAACGCTAAGTAGGCTTTATCCCCACCAAATCTTGCTTCTGTTTTATAATTATTAGTAGCTGCATACCCATGC
>CANHIR010000122.1 GCA_947461015.1 Bacteroidota bacterium
TGTGATCATGTTGTACCTGCGATTTTACTTCCTCAAAATTATCGGTGGTTGATTTTTGTTTGTCCTTTCTAATATGATCTATCATTTGATGATAGGCAACTGTAAATAAGTATGATTTACATTTCTCTGATTCCACTTTATCTCTATTCATCCATAGTTTTTCAAATGCCGTTTGGACAATATCCTGTGCATCCGCTTCATGGCCAATATTTTTGACAATAAAACGATACACTCCGTCGGAGTAATTGTCTACACAGTTATTGAAATCTTGAACGGTCATCCCTTTGTTTTGCTTTTAAGTATCCGTATAACGATAGAGGTACCTAAAAGTTACAGTTTGATTAATAATTTACAACCTGCTCTTCAATATCGGCAGGAAGTTCACGCCATTCGTATTGTTGATTACGCAATTGAGGCTCAAATCCAGCTTCTTTAATGGCTTCTTGGATGGTTTTATAGGTAAAGCGGTGAGGTGCACCCGCTGCGCTCACCACATTTTCTTCCAACATGATACTTCCAAAGTCGTTGGCACCTGCTTCTAAACAAACCTGTGCAGTTGCTTTTCCTACCGTTAACCAACTTGCCTGAATATTTTTAATATTCGGAAGCATAATACGGCTAATGGCAATCATTCTTATATACTCTTCGGTGGTTGTTAAATTATGTACACCTCTAATTTTAGTTAAAAGGGTATCTACATCTTGGAAGGTCCAAGGTATAAAGGCTAAAAATCCATTTGCCTCTTTTGGTTTTCTATCCTGCGTTTCACGAATGCGCACTAAGTGAATAAATCTTTCTTCCAAAGTTTCTACATGACCAAACATCATGGTAGCGCTGGTTGTAATATTTAACTGATGTGCAGCAGCCATTACCTCCAACCACTCGTCTGACCCACATTTTCCATTAGAAACCAATTTACGCACTCGGTCCACTAATATCTCTGCACCCGCACCTGGTAAAGAATCCATACCTGCTTCTTGCAATGCTTTTAATACCTCGGTATGGGTCATTTTCTCCAATTTAGCAATATGCGCAATCTCAGGGGGGCCTAAAGTGTGCAATTTAATGGTTGGAAATTCTTGCTTGATCTGACTAAATGTATCGGTATAATATTTTAATCCCAATTCAGGGTGATGCCCTCCTTGTAATAATAATTGATCTCCACCCCAGGCCAAGGTTTCCTTAATTTTTACACGGTAAGTATCCATATTGGTAATATAGGCTTCTGGATGCCCAGGAATTCTGTAAAAATTGCAAAACTTACAATTGGCGATACATACATTGGTTGTATTTACGTTGCGATCTATCTGCCAAGTCACTTTACCATGGGGCACTTGTTTTTTTCTTAACTCATTAGCGATATAACTAATCTCGTTTAAAGGAGCGTGCTCAAATAAAAACATCCCTTCTTCCTTGGTCAAATACTCAAAATTCAAGGCTTTCTTATATAATTCTTCTAATTGCATATTCTTCTTTTAAGGATAACAAAGTTAAGGAGTAAAGGGTTCGAATTATGCACCAGTTTATTTTATCTATATTCGCTAATTGACTCTTGCTTAAAAGGAGTAATTTTACCCTTTATTATGATACAATTTGATAGATTTGAATTAGCCAATGGCTTAAAAGTTTTAGTACATCCCGACACAACTACTCCAATGGCAGTAGTGAATATTTTATACAATGTAGGGGCCAAAGATGAAAATCCTGAAAAAACGGGGTTTGCCCATTTGTTTGAACATTTAATGTTTGGGGGTAGTGTGAATATTCCAGAATATGATGAACCCTTGCAAAGAGCAGGTGGAGAGAACAATGCGTATACCACCAATGACCTTACGAACTATTATTGTCAGTTGCCAGCAGAAAATATAGAAACCGCCTTTTGGCTAGAAAGTGATAGAATGTTGTCACTAGCCTTTAGTCCAAAGAGTTTGGAAGTGCAAAGAAAAGTAGTGTGTGAAGAGTTTAAAGAACATTACATTAATAAACCTTATGGGGATGCTTGGCATAAAATGCGCACCCTGGCTTATACAAAACATCCTTATCAATGGATGACCATTGGTGCTTCCTTGGCACATGTGGAGCAAGCAACCATGGAAGAGGTGAAAGATTTTTTCTTTCAGTTTTATAGACCCAACAATGCAATTTTAGTTGTCACTGGAAATGTAAAAACAGAAGACATTAAAATTTTAGCAGAAAAATGGTTTGGTCCCATTCCTGCTGGGAAAAAATATGTAAGAAATTTACCAGAAGAGCCAAAACAAATAAAAAATAGAAGTTTGGATATTCGTGCCGATGTGCCTATGGACATGCTCATGATGACTTGGCATATGGGTGGCCGTTTTGACGCTTCTTATCACGCAACAGATTTATTAACGGAAGTGTTAGGGGGTGGTGCATCATCTCGTTTATATGAACAACTAATTAAAGTAAGACAATTGTTTTCTTCAATTTCTTGTTTTCACTTTGGTACGATTGATCCAGGTTTATTTGTGATTACTGGTAAATTGGTAAAAGGCATTACCATGTCGGTAGCTGAAAAAGCGGTATTAGAAGAGGTAGAAAAAATGAAATTGGAATTATTGGATGAAAAAGAAGTACAAAAAGTAATTAATAAAACAGAGAGTATGATATGTTTTGAGGATATGAGTATTATGAATCGTGCGCAAAGTCTTGCCTTTTATGAATTATTAGGAGACGCGGCTTTCATGAATGAAGAGCTCGCAAAATACCAAGCCGTAACACCAGCGCATATTCAACAAACCGCTAAAACCATTTTTGCCGAAGGCAATAGAAACACTTTGTATTATTATAGCAATACAAGTGCTTAATCATCGGATTCAATAAATTAAATTATGCCATTAACTATATTATATGTCATTAGATAGAACTATCGCACCCAATATTAAAGACGCCGTTGACTTTGACATACAACTTAAAGCTTGTAATAAATATGTATTAGACAATGGAGTGGAAGTATATGCATTCGAAGGAGGCGCTCAGGAAGTGATGTTAATGGAATTGGTTTTTTTTGCAGGCAATAGTTTTGAAACTAAAAACTGGATTGCTCCTGCAACGAATTATTTATTAAAAAATGGTACAAGTACCAAGTCGGCTTTTGAAGTAAATGATGCTTTTGAGTTTTACGGTGCTTATTTAAACAGGTCCTGCTACAATGAAACTGCCACTATAAGTTTGCATACGCTAACTAAGCATTTTGGGGAATTGATACCAATGGTGAGTGAATTGGTTGCAGACGCCGTGTTTCCAGAAAACGAATTAGACATTTATGCAAAGAATCAAATACAACAACTCACCCTTAATTTAAAAAAAGGGGACTTTATAGCGAATCGTCATATTGATGAATATTTATTTGGTATTGATCATCCTTATGGAAAATATTCCACGGAAGAAAGTTATAATCAATTAACGCGTGATGACTTAGTGGCGTTTTACAATAAGTATTATAAAGAAGGTAAGTGTATCGTATTTATGGCAGGCAAGTTTCCTGCAAATATTGAATCACTTTTAAACCAGCATATTGGTACATTACCGTTGAATAAAAAAATCATTGAAACACCCGTCCATGCAATTGTTTCAGCAAAGGAAAAAAAGTACAATGTAATAAATGATCCAAGTTCAGTGCAAGGTTCAATTCGTATTGCGAGGCATTTTCCAAACAGACATCATCCGGACTTTGCAGCTGCACAGGTTTTGAATAATATTTTTGGAGGATTTTTTGGTTCTCGTTTAATGAGTAATATTAGAGAGGACAAAGGGTATACCTATGGCATACATAGTTATTTGCAAAATCATGTTCAACAAAGTGCATGGCTAGTAAGTACCGATGCGGGGAAAGACGTTTGTAAAGCTACTATTGAAGAAGTGTATAAAGAAATGGCCATTTTAAGGAATGAATTAATAGATATGGAAGAGTTAAACCTCGTAAAAAATTACATGTTGGGTTCCTTATTGGGTGATGTAGATGGACCTTTTCAAATTATAGGTCGTTGGAAGTCGTATATTTTGAATGGATTAACGGAGGAGTATTTTTACAACACCATTCATACAGTCCGTGCCATTCAGCCGGAACAAATTAAAGACTTGGCCAATAAATATTTAAATGAAGAAGATTTTTATGAATTAGTAGTTTACTAGTTATATTTATAAATTAAATTTCAGAACTTATAAAATAAACTCGTCCTATGGGAAAGTTTTTTACAAAAACAATAGCAACAGCTGTAGCTGTTTTAATAGTTGCCTATTTATTAAATGGAGTTAAGGTGGATGATTCAATCACTGCTTTAATGGTTGCTGCTGTTTTGGGGTTGTTGAATAATTTTATTAAGCCCATTTTAATTTTACTTACCATTCCATTCACTATTATAACCCTAGGACTCTTTTTAATCGTGATTAATGTTTCTATTATTTATTTAGTGGCTGATATCGTACCAGGTTTTCATATTGACGGGTGGTTTACTGCTTTCATTTTTGGGTTGCTTGTTAGTTTTTTCACATCAATTGTAGAGTCAATTATTGGTAGATTGCCTTCTAAATAGTTAATTTCCAATTACTTTTTATTAATTAACTCATTGAAAAACAATGTGTTGAATATTTATTTAATAAATTTAGTACTATGTATTGCATAGTACTAAATTTAATGTACTTTTGTATTCTAAACCAAAATGTATGGATATTCAAAATACACAAAGTCAGATGCGAAAGGGCGTTTTGGAGTTTTGCATATTGTCCATCATCCAAAAAGGCGAGGTGTATCCAAGTGATATTGTCGAGCAAATGAAGATGGCCAATTTGCATATTTTGGAAGGGACACTGTATCCCTTGTTAACGCGGTTAAAAAATGCTGGCTTATTAAATTATAGATGGGTTGAAAGTATTAGCGGGCCACCCAGGAAATATTTTGTGTTAACGGACGAAGGGAAAAAAGCCTATGAGGTTTTATTGGCAACCTGGAATGACATGGCAGGAGCAGTGCATCAACTCACACAAAATAATTAAGGGAAACGGATGCTATCGATTGTTTCAACATTTTAAAATTAAAAATATGAATAAGGTAATTAATATAAATTTTCAAGGTCGCATTCTTCCAATTGAAGAACAAGCCTATGAAATACTAAAAGAATATATTGCTTCATTGCAAGTTTATTTTGCGCATGAAGAAGGCAAAGATGAAATTATCAATGACATTGAATGTCGTGTTGCTGAGTTGTGTGATGAGCGATTAAAAAAAGGCGTGCTATGTATTAATGATAATGCAATTCAATTAATTATTAATAGTATTGGGCGTCCTGCCGATTTTGAAGCACTGGATGGGTTTGAGCAAACAACTTCGTCTACATCAAATACAGCAACTGCCAACAATACCCAAAATAACAGTGGTTCAAAAACAAACGAGACTGGTAATAAGCGCTTATACCGCGATGAGCAAAATAAAATATTAGGTGGCGTTTGCAGTGGGGTTGCAAATTATTTTGGGTTAGATCCTATATTGGTAAGGGTTCTTTGGATATTTTTTATTGGTGTAAATGTGTTAGGATATTTAATTTTATGGATTGCTGTGCCTAGTTCATCTGTTAAAGAAGTAGGAGGTGACAAAAAAAGATTATTTAGAGATGTTGACGATAAAA
>CANHIR010000123.1 GCA_947461015.1 Bacteroidota bacterium
TATCATAACTTTATACCATGATACAAAGAATACAAAGCATTTGGTTGTTATTAGCAAGCGTAGCTGCATTTTCTGTTTTGCGTTTGCCTTTTTATTATACACCTTCAGTACCTGCCTTAGAAATAAGTGGAAGCGAAAACCTGACAACATTAATCACATTGGCATTTAGTGCTTGCTTAAGTTTTATTACCATCTTTTTATATGGCAATCGCATGTTGCAATTAAAAGTAGTACTAGTAAATTTTTTATTGTCCATCCTAATTGGATTCTTTATCTACAAAATAGCCATTGCTAACCCAGGTGGTGGATTCACATTATCATCAGCAGCATTATTTGCAATCCCAGTTTTGCAGATTTTAGCTATTGTGAAAATTTACAAGGACGAGCGTTTAGTAAAGAGTGCGGATAGGTTGAGATAAGTTTTACAAACTAGCCGACCAGACCAGCACTTTTCCAAACTTGCCCCAATTATCTAGTCCCTTTTTCATGTCGGCCATTACTTGATTTCGTTTTACTACCTTGGACTTGCCTTGTGCAGGTGTTGGAATTTCGGTAGTAATCAATTCAAGTTTGGTTGCATAGATAGTTTCTGAAAGTCTTGGTATGGCCAATCCTAAAATCATACCTGGTAAACCATTAAAACTTTCAGGTCCGCCTTTTACCATAATTTGATCGGTATAAAATGCCACCACTACCACAGAGTCACATATTTTAGTAATTGCCTTTTTACATTCAAACCCAGCAATATCTCTTAATTCATTGGTAATTTTCCATTCGTATTTTGGTAAACTATCCTTAATGTAATACTCGTTTTCAAATAGAGATTTTTTCATTAAAGTAGTTTCATTTGTCAAATTTTGAATAATTAAATCAGACTCTTCTGGCTTAAACCCAAAAACCATATACTTATTGTCCGGATTTTCTTTTAACATTCTATAATGGGTTTGGTTTTCATTAAAATCCATTACAAAATTATCAGTAACTATTTTAGGAAATATTTTTTTAAACTCTTCTACCATGGAGGCATCCATGCCTTCCTCCGATTGTAAGGATTCCATTAAAGTATGTTGCGCAAACTTCCGCTCAAAGCTAATTTTCCCTTTGGTGATAAAAGTAGTTTGTGCATTAGATGCAATTGCTGTAATGCCAAGTATCATTAAGAATATATATTTCATTGGATTGAATTAATGTTGATTAGAAACCCATGCTAGATGGCTTCCCGTTTTTGCTAAAATTGTATATTAAACTAAACATGGTATAACGTCTTATGCCGTTATTACTACTTTCTGAAATAAAGTTGCTTGAAATGTTTCTTTGGATATTGGTGTTTTGATTCAACATATCAAATACATACATTTTTACTTCCCAGCTATCGGTCTTACCCAATACTTTTCTAATGGACGGGCTAATAATGAAAACATCTCTTTGATCAGGGAATACTTTTGATTTTTGATACACATTTGCATCAATATTTATATCTATAAACGTTTTAATTTTCTTAAACTTAAACTGCGTATTGCCATTTATTTGATAGGTCCAGTAATTTGTTTCGCTTCCTGGGCGAATACTTGAAACAGTGCGGTTGTCATTCGCATTCATATTTAAATAAAAGTTAACCGCCTTATCACCCCAGTAACTGAAATTAAGGCCATAGCTGATATTGGTATTGTCATTCACGTTTCTAATGCCGTTAACCCTGTTCACATATCTATTAAACCCGCCATTCATATTTAAGCCAAACTGCAAACCCTTGTAAATATCCATTCCATAATACACATTACCACGATAACTATAATTACCCTGAACATTTACATATTGATTCACTCTGCGCCCTAAAGCGTCTACAGTACTGCTATTGCTTATGGCATTATCGGTATTAGAATAAGAAATATCTGCAAACACATACCTGCTTTTTAATACTTTAAAATCATTCACATTTAAGTTCACTGTATTTGTAAAGCCTTGTTGCAAATTGGCATTACCAATGTTCACATTTAATGGATCACTATTGTCTATAATAGGTTGAATTTGAAGCAGGGTTGGATTCACCGTCTTACCCGAATAATCGAAACGTACTCTTCTTTGCTGCTTTGGATTGTAGTTAAAATTAAATGAAGGAATAAAGTTGTTGAATGCAATAGACCTTTTTGTATTTCTAGCAAGGTCTTCTAATTGATAATTGGCTGTTCCAAAACCCGATCCCAAAACCCAATTCACTTTCTTATCTACAAAACGATAGTTCACTGAACCTGCATTGTTAATGGTATTAAATACAAAATGATTACTTAAAGAGTCAATGAGATTACTATATATTGGCTTAGCCGAAATTGGCGTATTTCCTCTGTTGTCAAAGCTTAAACGCTCTGCATCATTCTTGCCTACATTAAAAGCGTATTTAAAAATCAAAAAAGATTTTTTACCTAAGGGCTCAGTGTACACCACATTTGAATTAATAGCGGTCGTGTTTTGTTTGTTCTTTTTAAGTTGATCGGCTGAATCTTTCTTTATGATTGCGCCCGTGTAATTAAAATATTGATTGTCTGAAATCAATGAACCATCCTGCGCTTTATCGTTAAAATTCAAATCTGATACAAAAGAGATGGTTCTTCCCTTTTTAGCAAATTTTTGACGGAAACTTAAAGTGGTAGCCAAAGTTTTGTCATCCTCATTTAAAGAAGTAACCCTGTTAGACTGGTTAATGATACGTCCTGTTTCTCCAAATGTTTTACCGTCATAGTCTGAGAAACTATTTTTTATCACATCAGCGGCTTTAACTGTTAACTTGAATAAGCCCGTCGTATCGGTACCCCACTCATTAATACTATTTAATTTATACTTTTTCTTATCACTATATTGTGTATTACTGGTAATATTTGTAAATGAAGAATCTGGTAAAATTGTTTTTGAATAATTATTTCCTAAAGCATTTACAATTAGGTTTTGATACTGCGCTGTATTATTGGTAGACAATTTTGCCCACTTATTACCAAATACCAATCCTGCACTTTGTTGTTTAGGTAAACCCACATTGTCGCCAAAGTCCCCTTCACTACTAAAATACATACTCACACCACCATCCTCGCCCACTTCCATATTCGTATTGCCACCATCGGAATAATTTCTTGTTTCATCCCAGTTAAGTGCTTCAAATTTGGTATTGTCTTGGGTAAAGAAAGCTGCCATTTTTTTCTTCCCTTTAAATGCATTTGCCATTAATTTACCATTACCATATTGTTTAAAGTCAGCGCCTATTTCGGCCTTCCCGAAATAGCCGTTCTTTTTGTCTTCTTTTAACTGAACATTAATGGTCTTGGTTTTTTGCCCGTCATCAATTCCCGTAAAAGTAGCTTGATCGGATTTTTTATCAAATACTTGAATCTTGTCAACAATATCTGCTCTAATATTTTTAGTCACTACTGCTGGGTCATCACTAAAAAATTCTTCCCCATCTACCAATACCTTATTCACTTTTTCTCCCTGTGCAGTAATTTCTCCTTTTGCGTTTACTTGAATCCCTGGCATTTTTCTAAGTAATTCAGCTACATCAGCATTGGGTGAAACATAAAAGCTATCTGCTTTATATTCTGTGGTGTCGCCTTTAATTCGAATAGCAGAAACCGTATTTTTAACAATCACTTCTTTTAACAAGTGCGCCTTGGTGTTTAAATAAATAGTTTTTAAATTTAAATCCTGCGCACCATTTAGTATTATCTGATCTACATAAGCTGCATATTGCGGATAGGTAACCATTAATATATAACTCCCTGCTGTTTTTGCTAATAAATTAAATTGGCCATCCTTATCCGCTCTACTTGAGCTAACCAAAACAGAATCCTTGGCCCTTAAAATACTAACGGATGCATTTTGCAACTGCTTTTTCTCAACACTATCTGTGATTTGACCTTTAATGGATAATGAACTTTGAGCGAATGATGTTGTTGCAATAAAAACATACAAAATAACAAAACAGAACCTTCTAAAGCCGAAATTTTTAATACGCATTCAAATGTAATATGATTGAACTACGAAAATAGGCGTAGAATCATATATTACCAAATTAAAGATGTTAAAACTGGTTATAAAATTTTATTCCAATTTCAAAAAATTATTGTTAATTTTTTAGATACGCTTCTATTCCATCAAGCATTTTTGCTGCCAATTCATTGGTTTTGGTTTTAACTGTAGCAACATCAGTTGCGTTGGATATATAACCACATTCTAACAATACAGCTGGCATATTTACATTTTCTATGACCCATATACCTCTATCCTTAGTAGTATTTAATTTTGTAGTAGAAAACAAATTGCTAGTAGCAGCTAAAATATTTTTTGCCAATAAGGTACTTTGCTGAATATACTTATTCTTTTTTGCTGGCACGAAGCAAGTAGCCCCTGCAGTATTTTTATCTTCTGCATGATCCATATGAATAGAAACAAACAAATTAGCATTGATATCATTTGCCATATTGGTTCTATCCATCACGTTTATTTGCTCATCTGATTCACGGGTTAAAACAATATTAATATTAGGATTGTTATTAATCGCTTTTACTTTTTTCGAAATCATTAATGCAATCTCTTTTTCAGTTTCACCATTTACGCCTGGAGCACCCACATCTTCACCTCCATGACCTGCATCAATGATGACAGTATACTGTTTATCTAACTTTACAATTGGTCTTTGTGAAGTATTTCCATTCCTAAAAGCAAACAATAAAATAAGAACTGTAAATATTGGTAAAATAGTTAGTCTTCTTAAATAACTAAATTTTGTGTTGGTTGATTTTGTAAACATTTGAATTCTGCGTTTAATAGGTGAAAAGAAAAATGAATTGGATAATAAATGCTGTTGTTGCGGATAGGCAGAGGCAAGCAATAAGCTGGCTAACTCCTCCGCATCCTTATGCTCAATGGATTTGTCATCGGCAATGAACTCGTGAATCAAATACAGTTCACTGCGTATAAACCAAAGGACTGGATTAAACCAACCAATAATTAATTGAAGTTCTATTAATAATTTATCGAAAGAATGCTTTTGCTCAATATGCACAATTTCATGTGCTAATATTTTTTTACCTAACTCACTATTTAAATCAATAGAACGATTCCAGAATATAAATTTGAAAAAAGAAAAGGGAGTGCCTTTTACATCTGTCATTACTAAATGTAAACCCATTGTAGATTCAACTGGATTTTGTACAATCATTTTTCTAATCTTCCATAATGAATATAAAAATCGTACTAAAAATAAAAGCGTAATAGCTGCACAAATAGCGATTACTAAATTGTCCCAATTGAATTTCGTATTCGTTACTAGCACTTCTTGCTCTAAACTACTGTTGCCAACTGCTATAATATTAGCAAAATTAAATGCTGTAGGTGCGGTGTTTAATGGGGGTTGAGCAATATTAATTTTAACAAAAGGAATGATCCAGGAAAAGACAGTAATACCCAATAAGTAAATACGATTGTATTGATGAAACTGTTTGTTTCTTAATACAAACCAATAGTAGGTATATAATATTGCACTACATAGCACCACTTTCAATAAATAATAAAGTATGGTTATCATGTTAATTATTTTTTCTTTTTCATTTGTTGTAATA
>CANHIR010000124.1 GCA_947461015.1 Bacteroidota bacterium
AAGTGAAAAATTAAATGCAATTCCTAAAACTTAATTTTATTGTATTATGAATACTTTGAAAAAAATAATTGCATTCCCTTTTATATTAATGATTCGGTTTTATCAATATGTACTCTCTCCTTTTTTAGGAGGTAGTAAATGTAGGTATACCCCAACATGCTCTAAGTATACTGCCGAGGCTATAGAAAAGTATGGTCCAATAAAGGGAATTTTTTTAGGAGCCAAACGCATAAGTAGATGTCGTCCAGGAGGTGGTCATGGATATGATCCCGTTCCTTAGTTGCGTTTACTTACCATCCTCTTTACATAAAAAAACCGCCCCTTTGTAGAGACGGTTTTAAACTTTAGTTATATTTATTACTATTTCGCAGCAGCGAATCTATCTGCGATTACTGCCCAATTTACTACATTCCAAAAAGCAGCTAAATAGTCTGCTCTTCTGTTTTGGTATTTTAAATAGTAGGCATGCTCCCAAACATCTGCACCTAGTAATGGAGTTCCTTTTACTTCTGCAACGTCCATTAATGGATTGTCTTGATTTGGTGTTGAGCTCACTTCTAATTTACCCTCTTTTACAATTAACCAAGCCCAGCCAGATCCAAAACGAGTCATCCCTGCTGTTGCAAATTTTTCTTTGAAAGCGTCAAAGCTTCCAAAAGCTGCAGTGATTGCATCTCCCAAAGCACCTGTTGGTGCGCCACCTGCGTTAGGCGCTAAACTAGCCCAGAAAAAACTATGGTTCCAGTGTCCACCACCATTATTTCTAACAGCTGGACTTATTGTGCCTGCAACTGCAACTAATGCTTCTATGCTTTTGCCTTCATTTGGAGTGCCTGCAATGGCTTTGTTTAAATTATCTACATAAGCTTGGTGATGCTTCCCATGATGAATTTGCATGGTTAATGTATCAAAATGTGGTTCTAATGCTTCGTGTGCGTAGGGTAACGCTGGTAAAGTAAATGACATATTATTTTATTTAATTGTTTTTTGAATGATTTGTAAAATTACAATGCTTTCCTTTGATTTTAACGATAGCAATGCGTTTTTTTTAAATGAATAAGGACTAGCGTTTTCCTTTAAAAAAGGCTTGCATCAATGCGGCACATTCTTCTTTTAAAATACCGCCTTCGACAGTAGTCGCAGGATGGAATGGGTTTTTTTCAGTTACCCTACGGTAACTATTTTTTTCATCATGGGCACCAAACACAATATGTCCTATTTTATTCCAATACAATGCACCTGCACACATTAAACAAGGTTCCAGGGTTACATATAGCGTAGCTTCTGGTAAATATTTCATTTGCAAAATTTCGCATGCACTTGTAATAGCAAGTATTTCGGCGTGTGCGGTCACGTCTTTTAGCAGTTGTACCTGATTGTGTGCTTTGGCAATTATTTTTCCATGCATTACAATGACTGCGCCTACAGGGACTTCATCAACATCAAAGGCCCTCTGTGCTTGCACGAGGGCCTGACGCATGAATTGCTCATGAATATTATCCAATGTCATGGTAATTGACACTAATACCTTTTAATTCTAACGTTCCTAAATGAAACTTCATTGCCATGGTCTTGTAAAGCAATATGCCCGGAGAATACTTTACCAAAATCAGGTGTTTCACTTGTGGCAAATTTTGATCTTTTGATTAATTCTTTCCAAGCATCATCACCTAAATGTGTTTTAATAACCGTTACACCATTCATTTTTAATTCTAACACTCCTTTTTTAGAAATGATGTCTACCAAGTTCCATTCTCCAATAGGTTTAACATGTCCCTCTTCGGTTGGGATCAAATCATATAAATTGCCAGCGCGGTGGCTTCTAATTTTTGCATCCGGATGCCCATCATTGTCAATAATTTGCATTTCTGGTCCTGTATGAAAAGTATAACTATATTTTGAAGGGCTGTCTTGTACAAAAAACATTATTCCACTGTTTCCATTTTTAGAAAGCTTCCATTCTAGTGCCAAATGAAATTCATCAAAGCTTTTATCTGTCACTAAATCGCCGCCACCTTTACCATTTTTTCTTGCGGATGGGTCATAGGTAAGGATACCATTGTCAACTTTCCAAGCAGCACCGGCTGTTTTTTCGCCATAGCTATGCCAACCAGTGGTAGAGACACCATCAAATAAGCTAAACCAAACATTTCTTCTCTGTGCATTTACCTGCGTGCAAACAAGCAATGTAAAAATGGCAATGATTATTTTTTTCATAAGCGATCGTTTTTTTAAAACCTATTTTTTTAAATTCAAAATGTACTTAACCATAGACGCTGCGTCTGCTTGACTTAATGAAGCATGCGCTGTCATTGGAATCGGTCCCCAATTTCCAGCCCCGCCTTTTAAAATTTTTCCAGCTAACATTTTTACATTCGCCGGCGTGTACGCATATTTTTTAGCCACATCCTTGTATGCAGGACCAATTACTTTTTCGTTTAATTTATGACAAGTTAAACAATCGCTATTTGCAATCAAAGTCATACCCTTACTAAAATCTTCTTTTTTCTCTTCAGTTGCTGGTGCAACAGTACTAGTCACTGTGGCTGCACTGGTTGTAGATACAGTAGTAGAGGCTGATTGCATATTACTGTTCTGCTCATTGGCAGTATTTGATATTGTTTCAGTAGTGTTTGTACCTGTTGATGAAGCTGCGTTAGCAATGGGAGTGTGTTTGCCTTCACCACATGCAATTAGCATTACTCCTGTTAAAATTGTTCCTAAAACCTTTTTCATAATTTTATTTTTATTCTTTATTAATTTGATTGTTAAATTATATTCCTTATTATTTTCTTAAAAGTAATATATATTTTACCATAGTTTCAGCATCGGTTTGATTTATTTCTGGATGGGGCGCCATTGCTATATTTCCCCAATTACCAACACCTCCATATATAATTTTATTTGCAAGCATTTTACGATTGACATCGTTATTTTCATATTTATTGGCGACATCTTGGAAAGCGGGTCCAATTGCTTTTTCATTTAATTTATGACAACTTAAACAATTGCTATTGGCAATCAATTCCATTCCTTTATTATAATTTGGATCGGATGTATTTGCATTGCCATTTGCATTCCCTTCATTTGTATTATTGCCACATGCCGTTATGAACATGATGAATACAATGGCGCCTAAAACCTGCTTCATGCTGCTTTTTTGGGTTTTGATAACTTGAAAATTAATGTATTCCTAATATTTTTTTATTAAATGCTTCGTCTGATCCGGTGCTTGCAAAGTCATCAAATGCTTTCTCGGTTACTTTAATGATATTGTTTTGAATAAATACTGCTCCTTCGGCAGCACCTACCTCTGGATGTTTCAAACAACACTCCCATTCCATCACTGCCCAGCCCTTATAGTTGTATGCAGCTAATTTGCTAAAAATACTTTTAAAATCTACCTGACCGTCACCTAATGATCTAAATCTACCTGCGCGATCAATCCAATTTTGGTAACCACCATATACACCTTGTTTTGCGCTTGGATTAAACTCTGCATCTTTTACATGGAACATTTTAATACGATCATGATAAGCGTCTATATATCCTAAATAATCCATGCATTGCAATACGAAATGCGATGGATCGTATAATAAACAGGCACGCTTATGTCCATTAACTTTATCTAAAAACATTTCATAAGTAACACCATCGTGTAAATCTTCGCCTGGATGAATTTCATAACATAGGTCTACATCCACTTTATCGTATTCATTTAAAATGGGCATCCACCTTTTTGCCAATTCTGTAAATCCTGTTTCTACCAATCCTGCAGGGCGTTGTGGCCATGGATAAACTGTATGCCACAATAAGGAGCCACTAAATGTAGCAGATGCATTAAGGCCTAAATTTTGAGAAGCCTTTGCTGCGTAAATTAATTGTTGAACTGCCCATTCGGTTCTTGCTTTTGCATTGCCGCGCACTTCCACTGGAGCAAAGCCATCAAACTGCGCATCATAGGCTGGGTGCACTGCAACCAATTGTCCTTGCAAATGTGTGGACAGTTCCGTAATTTCTAAACCTGCTGCATGCACAATTCCTTTTATCTCATCGGCATAGGTTTTGCTTTCTGCCGCTTTTTGTAAATTAATACAACGCGCATCCCAACTTGGAATTTGCACTCCTTTGAAACCCAAGCCAGCAGCCCATTTACAAATACCTTCTAATGTATTGAAAGGGGCTAGGTCACCCATAAACTGTGCTAAAAATATACCTGGTCCTTTTACTGTAGTCATTTTGTTTATTTAAAAAGTATATAGTTTACTTAGTACTCAATTTCATTTTTTATAAAACGTAAGGGGTCCATTTTTTATCTGATTGTGATGAGGCCACCACATTGTCAATAAATGCCATTCCTCTTATGCCATCTTCAACACCTGGGAAATCCAACATTTCGGCAGTAGGCGTGGTGCCGTCTATTTTACAACCTAAGGTTAAAGCAAAGTTGCGATAGATATTTGCAAAGGCTTCTAAGTATCCTTCCGGATGCCCTGCTGGTGTTCGACAATTATGACTTGCCGCTTTATACAAATGTGCACTTCCTGCTCTTAATATTTGTGATGGAGCATCCAGCCATTTTACTAGAAGAGAATTGGGCTCATGTTGGAACCATTCTATTCCACCTAACTCACCATACACTCTTATTTTTAATGCATTCTCTTCCCCGGCTGCAACCTGTGATGCCATTAAAACACCCTTGGCACCATTGTCAAATTTTAATAGTACTGCACCATCATCATCCATTACACGCCCTTCTACCATGGTGTTTAATTCAGCACAGATGTCGGTTATTTTTGCACCCGTTATATATTCAGATAAATGTGCAGCATGGGTACCAATATCACCCATCACCGAACTCTTGCCCGATTTTTTAGGGTCCGTTCTCCATGCAGCTTGCGCGTTTCCTTCTCTTTCGGATAAACGACTTAACCAACCTTGCGGATATTCCACCCACACTTTGCGAATCTTACCCAACTTGCCATCGGCAACCATTGCTTTTGCTTGTTTTACCATGGGATATCCACTATATGTATGTGTAAGACACAACGTAAGTCCTGTTTCGGTTAACTTTTGTTTTAATTGTTTTGCTTCTTCTAATGAAAAAGTAATTGGCTTTTCAATGACTACATGAAAGCCATGGTCTAGGGCCATCATGGCAGGTGCGAAATGTGCAAAATTGGGCGTTACAATGGTTACAAAATCCATACGCTCGTTAGCAGGAAGCGCTGCTTCTGCTTTGATCATTTCTTCATAAGTTAGATAGGTTCTTGATTCAGGTAAGAACAATGCTTTTCCCGAAGCCACTGCAATTTCAGGGCTAATACTTAGTGCACCACAAGCCAATTCAATTAATCCATCCATATTCGCAGCTAAGCGGTGAATGGCACCAATAAAGGCATCTTGGCCTCCACCAACCATTCCCATGCGCAATTTTCTATTCATCTTTTTTATGTTTTTATGCTAAACAAATTTTTTTATTGTGTCATGATAACACTTTCAAAATAATACCATCCCAATTTCCCTCTATTTTCTCAAAAAACCCCCATTTTTCATCAAAAATATTTTAAAACATTGCAAATAAAATTTACATTTATCAAATCA
>CANHIR010000125.1 GCA_947461015.1 Bacteroidota bacterium
AAAGTTCATCGGTTGTTTTGCCAGGAATAGGTTCGGCTAATTTAAAATTTTCATAGGCTTCAACATCACAGAAATACAATGAAGTATATAATTCCTGCAAGCAAATAATATTTGCTCCTTGCTTAGCAGCTTCTTTAATTTTTTCAATTGCTTTTTGCTTGTTGGCTGCAACATCTGCACTACAAGTCATTTGAACTAAACCTACTTTAACGATAGACATAATGGTAAATTATAAAGTATTGAATATTGTTTGTTGTAAATTAAAATTGAAGATTACCCTTTTCTTTTTTCTGTAAATGTATTACTTCCAATTACTAGGTTTTGTTTTGTATAATGGCATCCAAGCTTCCAATGCCTAATATTTTTTTAGTAATAAACCCTTCAGCATATTCAACACCAATTTGTTGACCTAATTCTTTAGCGCGTCCTTTTACGAATTCCAAAAATGCAGCACTTGAAATAAAAGTAGCTGGCTCATTTGAATTGGGATCATAAAATTGTGAGCTATGTGCCAAAATGGATTCCATCTTTTTATCAATATACTTACTAATATCCACTACGAAATTGGGTGTTAAACTTCTTGACTGTATATAATGAAAAACTTGCGTTGGTCTCCATGCAGCTTGCGGCACACCATTGTGTAATGTTTGAATTTTAACTAGCCCAGATAAAAACGCAGCTTCCTCTACTAAACTTGCAGCACGACCATGATCGGGGTGACGATCTTCTGGCGCATTACAAAAAATAATGGAGGGCTGAAATCTTCGGATTGTTTCAATGATAGCCAACTGATGCTCCTTATTATTTATAAAAAAACCGTCCGCCATTCCTAAATTTTCTCGAACCGTTAAACCCATTATTTCACTTGCCAATTGAGCTTCACTAATTCTTTGCGCAGTTGTCCCTCTAGTACCTAATTCTCCTTTTGTTATATCTATGACCCCAACTTTTTTCCCTTCGGCAATTGCACCAAGTAAGGTACCTGCGCAACCCAACTCTACATCATCGGGGTGTGCACCAAAAGCGAGTATATCTAATTTATCCATGGTTCATAGTTAAGGTTAACAAAGGTAAGTATAAATGGCTCCGATATCCTCCCCAAATCACAAAAAACCCTCTCTTGCATAAACAAGAAAGGGTTTAATATGGTATAAAATGTGACTTTTATAAAGTCGGTTTTATTTCTTTTTTGCGTAACGCTTGTTGAATTTGTCGATACGACCAGCAGTGTCCACTAACATATTTTTACCAGTGTAAAAAGGATGTGAAGTGTTTGAAATCTCCAATTTGATCACTGGATATTCGTTGCCGTCTTCAAACAAAATTGTTTCTTTAGTATTAGCAGCAGATTTGCTTAAAAAAGCAGTTCCGTTACTCATGTCTTTGAAAACTACAAAGCGATAAGCTTCTGGATGGATACCTTGTTTCATTTAATGAATTTTTAAGGAAGCACGGTTTTTGCCGTACAATTATTGAATAGATGGCAAAATTAGGCTAAACTGCCCTTTTTGCCAAAATATTAGGCCTATAAATTAAGACTTCATATTTATATACTGTAAGGGAATACCGAAATTTTCAGCCCTACATGCAGCGATAACTTCTTGTAAATCATCAATTTTCTTACCTGTAACACGAATGATATCGTCCATAATGGCAGTTTGAACTTTCAATCCCTTGTCTTTAATAAACTTCACTATTTTCTTAGCATCTTCCTGTTTTAATCCATTTCTAACAGGAACATCTTTTTTAAAGATTTTACCGCTTGGTTGTGGATCTTTTGAAAGATCAAAGGCATTTGCATCAATCCCTTGTTTAATGGATCTACTTAACAATACGTCTACAATTTGCTGAACTTTCATTTCAGAATCAGACTCAAGTTTAACTAAATATTCTTTTTTATTTAAGTCAATTACAACGTGTATTCCTTTGAAATCGAATCGATTAGTGATTTCTTTTTTAACAACATTAACTGCGTTGTCAAGGATTTGAACGTCAACGCTACTGGAAAGGTCAAAGGATGGCATAATTATGAATTTAAGCTTTACTATTTATTTTAGGGAACCACTTTTTAGAAAACATCAAAAATACGATACCCAGCAAAATTAAGCAAGTTGAGATTAATTCTGCCTGTGTAGGCTGAAAAGGCAAAGCGGATATCCTATTATTTACCCTTATTTTTTCAATTAAGAAGCGCTCCCCCCCTGCAAAAATGAGGTAAAAACCTGTTAATATCCCTGGTTGAGTAATTTTTTTACGAAGCATCCAAATTACAATAAATAGGATAAATGTTAAAACTACCTCATAAAAAGTAGTTGGATATACTGACTCTTTTAATTGATTACAGTAATTCCCAATACAATCTGGCATAGGTATACCCTCATTTATTACATTATGGGGGTATTTATAAGCCCACATCCAATCGGGTAGCCAAGTAAATGGCTTTGGATGATTATTCACAATACCCCAGTCTCCGTCACCACTTATATGACATCCAATTCTTCCTGCCGCATATGCAAATAACATAGTAGGTGCCATTGCATCTGCAAAATGAATAACACGAATTTTAAACTTGCGTATATAAATAATAATTGCAATGGTTGCAATTATTAATCCGCCATAAAAAGTTAAGCCACTAAATGAAATTAATGAACCAATCGGATCTTTTGCAAAGTCACCTAAATTTTCAAGATTGTGAAAAATTTTAGCCCCAATGAACCCCCAGAGTGCAGCTTGTAAAACTATATCTCCTACTCTGTCATGAGGCCAAACCATGTATTTTTTGGTCTCGGGAGTAGCCAACTTCACTTTATCTTTTTCTTTCCATTTTAGATAAAGCATAATAGCACCTACAAGAAAACCTGCAATGTAACTCCCCCTTAAAGATAAAATAAATGCTTGCGTATTGCTTAATGCATCCTCTATAATAAATGCTCCAATAATTTTAAACCCAAACAGAAATCCAAAACCAAATGCAGTGATCAATTCAGACTTAGTAGCGGGCGCACCAACTACAAATGATTCTTCTAATGCAATAAACTCTCCTAGTTTTTCTTTTCTTTTTAATTCCTTAAACAATACATACCCAGATCCTATGAAAGCCAATGCTACAAAGAATCCAAAGGAGTTTATCAATTGAAGCGCTTCTATTTTTATGCCAAATAAGTCTTTAATTAGGTAATATAAATTAGGATACATAATGTGATTGAATTGTGTAATGCAATGTTACTTAGAAATATTCATTTTAAACGAATTAGCTATAAAAAAGGGCCACACTAGAAAGTGCGGCCCGTATTTTACTAACCCATCTAAAAACAAAAACCCTTTAATATTTTTTATTAATTACAATGTTGATTAAACACTGAAATTAAATGTTGTGCGATCACTTGAGCTGGACTACCTTCAATATGGTGTCTCTCCACCATACTTACCAATTCTCCATTTTTAAATAGTGCGATTGCAGGTGAAGAAGGTGGATAAGGTAAATGATACTCTCTTACTTTATTTACTGCTTCCAAATCAAACCCCGCAAAAGTTGTTGTGATTCTGTCTGGTTTAACTGTTGCATTTGCTACTGCCATCAAAACACCTGGACGACATGCACCAGCTGAACAACCACAAACTGAATTGATCACAACCAAAGTTGTACCATCATTTTTTATTGCACTTTCAACTTCAGATGCTGTAGTTAAATCTTCAAAACCATTATCAACTAATTCAGCTTTCATTGGTATTACAAACTCTGCAGGGTACATATCTTCTACTATTTGAACCAAAATTAGGGATTTTCAAAATGCCCTACAAATTTGTTTTCAAGCCATCTTGGCACTTAACTTAGATTTAACACAGCAGAAAATAGACTAAATGGCATAAAAAAGGCCATAATTTATTATTATGGCCTTAAACTATTCATTATCAGCTACTAACGTAAGTAACCTAATATTTTTAACATGCTTTGCGCAGTTTGCTCTTTAGCATACACCCAATCCACCATTTTTCCGGTTTTGGGATCCTTTTCTACAATCACATGTTTGGGTGAAGGAATTAAACAATGCTTTATACCTCCATAACCACTTATCTGATCCTGGTAAGCCCCAGTGTGGAAAAATCCAACGTACAATGGCTCACTATTTTCTTCCACCTTCTCCTCTTTTTCGGCATCTTTCAATTTTGGAAGGAATACTTCATTGATATGTTCTTCGGAGTCATAATAATCATGACTGTCGCATGTGATCCCACCTAAAACAACCCTCTGGTAATCGTTTTCCCATTTGTTTACTGGCAACATTAAGAATTTTTCACCAATACCCCAGGTATCTGGTAAGGTTGTGATAAAAGAAGAATCAATCATATACCAGCACTCTCTATCATTTTGTTTTTTCTCCGCCAAAACTTTGTAAATATGTGCCATACTCTCTCCTACTGTATAACTACCAAATTCAGTATAAATATTGGGCATCGGCACTTTTGCTTTCTTACAAGCCTTCTTAATATTGGATACAATCTCATTGATCATGAATTGATAATCATATTCAAAACCCAATGAATGTTTGATTGGAAAACCACCTCCAATATTAATAGAATCTAATTCGGGACATATCTTCTTTAATTGACAATATAAGTTGATGATTTTGTTTAACTCAGACCAATAATAAATATCATCCTTGATACCTTTATTTAAAAAGATATGCAGCATTTTTAATTGGAACTTATCCTCGTATCCTTCTATCTCATCTACGTAAAATTCTAAGATATCTTTAGCTCTAATTCCAAGACGTGATGTATAAAAAGGAAAGCTAGGCTCTTCCTCTGCAGCTACTCTAATACCCACTTTAAATGGTTGTTTAGCATTGCGCTTATAGAATTGTAATTCTTCCACGTTGTCTAAAATAGGAACAACATTCTTAAATCCTGTATTGATGAGCTTAGTAATTCTGCTAGTGTACGTCTTTTGCTTAAATCCATTACAAATAATAAAAATATCCTTGTTTATTTTACGACGCTTGTATAACTGATTGATTATTTCAATGTCATATGCAAAAGAAGTTTCTAAATGAACATTGTGTGACAATGCCTCTTCTACTACAAAAGAAAAATGAGAACTTTTAGTGCAATAACAGTAATAATACTCCCCTTCATATTTATGTTTTTTAAAAGCCTCCGCAAACATTTTTTTCGCCTTATTAATTTGCATGCCAATTTTTGGCAAGTATGTTAATTTCAAAGGCGTTCCATGTTTTTCGATAATTGCTTTTAAATCCAAACCATTAAACTCCAAATAGCCATTGTCATTTTTATCAAAGCCTTCTTGTGGAAAGTGGAAGGTTTGTTCTACCAGGGAGGTGTAGGTATTGTTCATTGTTTAAGCTGGGGTTGTTAGCTGATATTTTTATGAGCACAAAAATAGTTCTTTGAAAGGATATTATGGGTAAAAAAAATACCCCGAAGTTTCGAGGTATTTTTCAATATTTATCCTGAAGGAATTAAGCCTTCACTGATTGTACTAAAGCTTTGAAAGTAGCTGGCTCGTTCATTGCTAAATCGGCCAATACTTTACGGTTCAAATCAGAACCTTTCTTAGCTAGTAAGTTAATGAATTGGCTATA
>CANHIR010000126.1 GCA_947461015.1 Bacteroidota bacterium
GCACCCAACAAGGATTCATGCCTTGCATACGGGCACGACGTACCAAAATGTCCTGGATGGTATTATTTAAGCAATGGCCCATGTGTAAAACACCTGTCACATTGGGTGGAGGGATGACCACGGTATAAGCCGGCTTACTATTTGGCTCACTGTGGAAATATCCTTTTTCAATCCAATGCTGATACCATTTGTTTTCTACTTCTCCTGGTATGTAATTTTTACTCAGTTCCATGCTATTTTTCTTTACCTAAATTGAGCCACAAAAATAAGGAAAAGCCACTAGCTTATTTTGACAAAAATATCCGAACTTGGACCCCAATGGAATTTGCAGTTGTAGATATCGAAACCACGGGTGGAATGCCTCATACACATGGCATTACCGAAATTGCTATTGTCATGCACAATGGGGTGGAAGTCACGGGTAAATATGTGACACTCATTAACCCTAGACAAAAAATCCCCCCATTTATCGTAAACATGACGGGTATTAGTGACGAAATGGTGGCTTCTGCGCCTTTGTTTGAGGAAGTAGCTCCTCAGATTTTTAATTTATTAAAGGATCGCATATTTGTAGCACATAATGTAAGTTTTGATTATGGCTTTGTACATTATTTATTGAATCATCATGGATATGAATGGTCCGCTCAAAAATTGTGTACCATTCGTTTAAGTAAAAAAGTTTTCCCTGGATTAGCAAAATATGGTTTGGGTTCTTTAACACGTGATTTAGGCATTCGCATTGAAGGTCGTCACCGTGCTTGGGGTGATGCTGCAGCAACCGCTCAAGTGTTAACTATGGCCATTGAAAAAGACGGTATGGATCCCATTCATACCTTATTGAATAAGAAAGAACCGCGCAAAAAAATAGTGCCCCCTAGTGAAGGAGACGCTATCTAGTTATTTATCTTAAAATATTTAATTCTAATATTTAGACTTAGTATTCCGCAGTAATACCTGTGTAATTTTGCGGTGTAATTTGCTTTAATTCTTTTTTCAAAGCAGCAGTTACTTTTAATCCATCAATAAATTTGTGCATGGATTTTTTATCAATCTTGCTATTGCCTCTTGTTAAATCCTTTAATGCTTCATAAGGATTTGGATATTTCTCACGACGTAAAATAGTTTGAATGGCTTCTGCTACTACTGCCCAATTGTTTTCAAGGTCTTCCTGAATTTTAGTTTCATTTAATATTAATTTACCCAATCCTTTTTCTAGGGAATTGATAGCAATGGCAATATGTCCAACAGGCACCCCAATATTTCTTAAAACGGTTGAATCTGTTAAGTCTCTTTGTAAACGGCTAATTGGCAATTTGGCTGCTAAATGTTCTAATAAAGCATTTGCAATACCTAAATTCCCTTCGGCATTTTCAAAATCAATGGGGTTTACTTTATGCGGCATGGCACTAGAACCAACCTCGCCCTTTTTTGTTTGTTGCTTAAAGTAATCCATGGAAATATAGGTCCAAATATCACGAGACAAATCAATCAAGATATTGTTTATTCTTTTTAAGTTGTCACAATGCGCAGCAAAGTTATCATAGTGTTCAATTTGCGTAGTGAATTGCATTCTTTGTAAACCCAACACGTCTTCTACAAATTCATTGCCTAGTGAAACCCAATTCTTTTTAGGGTAGGCAATATGGTGTGCGTTAAAATTGCCAGTAGCACCACCAAATTTGGCAGCATAAGGAATGGCTGCAAACAATTCAATTTGATTGTGTAAGCGCTCCACAAATACCATGACTTCTTTACCTAAAGTAGTTGGAGAAGCGGGTTGTCCATGGGTGCGGGCTAATAAAGGAACTTTTTTCCATTGCTTTGCGAACTGGTATAATCTGTTTTGCAAATTAACCAACGCAGGTAAGGTGTTATTTTCCATAGCCTCCTTCCAGCTTAATGGAATGGCCGTATTATTAATGTCTTGAGAGGTTAATCCAAAGTGAATCCATTCTTTCAATTCACTTGCTTTATGTGCGTCTAAAATTTCTTTTAAAAAATATTCTACCGCTTTTACATCATGATTGGTAGTGGCCTCAATTGTCTTAATTTTTTGAGCATCTTCCTCCGAAAAATTATCTACCACTGCCAACAACGCTTTTTTTAATGCAGGGGTTACTTTAAAAAACTTTTTATCTGCTAGAAATAAAAAGTAATGCACTTCTACTAATACTCGGTACTTAATTAAGCCAAATTCAGAAAAATAGCCGCTTAAATGAGCAGTTTGTTTATGGTAACGACCGTCAATAGGGGAGATAGCGCTAAGTTGTGACATATTGATTGTTTTAAACAATTGGTTTTTGATATCTTTGCGCAAAGTTAATTCAATTGGAGAGAAAGTGGCGCATTGGGGCGGTAAGTTATTTAAACACCCGTCCATTATTATTGGGTTTAGAGCAGTCTGGCTTAATGTCACAGATTGAATTAGTGAAAGCCTACCCAGCTAAAATTGCCCAGGATTTAATGGATGGCACCATTGACATGGGGCTTGTTCCCGTGGCGGTGATCCCATTGTTAAAAGAAGCACATATGGCTTCCAATTATTGCATAGGAGCCGAAGGGGATGTAGCTAGTGTTTGTATTTTTAGCCAAGTACCCATGGAGGAAATAGATAAAGTTTACCTAGATTATCAAAGCAGAACTTCAGTGCAATTGGCACGCATTTTACTTAAGCATTTTTGGAAAAAAGAAGTGATGTTTTTAAAGGCCGAAGAAGGATATATTCCACAAATTAATGGTAATACTGCGGGCGTTATTATCGGCGATCGTGCTTTGGCGGCAAGGAATCAGTTCCCTTTTATTTATGATTTAGCAGGGGCTTGGAAGCAACATACAGGATTGCCTTTTGTGTTTGCTACCTGGATTGCCAATAAACCCATTCCTTCGGAATTCATGGAGGCATTTGATAAAGCCAATGGATATGGTTTAATGCATTTGGAGGAAGTAATTGCTGGGATACCTAGCTCAGAACAAGTGTATGATTTGAATAAATATTACACGGAAAATATAAGTTATACTTTTACTCCTGAGAAAAAAGCGGGCATGCAATTATTTTTAGAATCGCTTTAAGATTTTGATATTTTTCTTTTCTAAGAAATCAAAAAACATATTAGTAAGTTCAGGTGCTGGTTTAATCCAATACACCATTGCGTAAAATACAACTAAGTATATAAGGCTTCTTATTAATCCATCCAATACAAATCCATTAAGATGAGGGATTAGGTTAATTAAGAAAAGCATTGTTCCAAAAGCCAAAAGCAGTAAAAGATGTTTAAACTGATAAGGTTGAAATTTAAATTTCTTAAATAAGAAAATATAACGAATTAAATTAAAAATCAACAAAGTGCCTAAATTTGAAATTGCGAGACCAGTAAGTCCAAAATGGTTTATTAGAATAAAGTTTAAAGGGATGGCTGTGACAATGAAAATAAGATTTGATATAAAATCAAATTTCCAATAATTAGAAGTACCTATGATAGCACCGTTCATGCCGGTGCTCATGTCAATTAATTTGCCTAAGCCTAGTATTAAAAACAAATTAAATAGGGGGCTAAAGTCGGATGCATTTTTATGACTCACTAAATTCATAAATTCAATTAAGTTATTCATATTTAGCAAAATAAGTCCGTATAAAAAGCAGGCAAGCAACATTAAATTAGAAACGCTCTTGGTATAAATATCATTGATATTTTTGTAGTTCTTAACTCTCCAGGATTCAGAAAGGACCGGTACGCTTATGGATAAGATACTGCGTTGTGGTATTTCAATTATGGTTGCTAAGTAAACAGCAATGGTAAAGATACCTGCATCGCTTAGTCCTTTAAGTCCAACTATTAAGAAAGTATCGTTGGTTTTGGCAAGAATATTAAAAAATTGACCAGCAAATAAGAACAAGGAAAAATTAATGATGCGTCCTTTTAGTCTTTTGGTAACGGAACTAAAAGAAATAAGATTAAAGCTCCATTCTCCTGATTTTACTAAAGTGATTCCCAAAATGACAACAGGTAATAAATATGTAAAACTAAATAGTATAATAAAAGTTTTAAAATCTACATAGCCTAACCCATATAAAAGAATCAATGCACTATTTAAAATTCTTACTAAGGTTTCTTTAATAAAATTAGTGACTACTGTTTTCTTGATGGTCCAAGAAAAGGCTTCCATCCAACTAAACACCATAAACAGTAAAGTGAATGGGTATATCACATTAAAGTGCTCTACCAGGGAAGGTGACTTACCTAATTTTCGTAAAATAAATTCTTTATTGTAAAATCCTAATATAAGTAGCAATGCAAAGCCAGTTATCCCAATCGCAAATGTGATGATAGGCAAGTCATTTTTTTTAACAGAAAGGTAGTTTTGATAATAAGGCCCAAATTTGTTGATAATGGGAATGGTACCAAAAGTACATAAAGTAGCAAGGGTTAATCCAGTATCTAAAATGGCCCTGGTTAAACCAATTTGTTCGGTATTGAGGAAATAGGGGAATAAAACCAGCATATTAAAGGCGCCAATAATAAATCCAATGAATATAAATACACTAGATTTTGAGCCTTGTTTTTGAATTATTCCCATTTGATTTTATTAATCGTCTAAAATTATTGAAATTTTTTTATATCTAAGGTTCTTTAAAGTAGTATTCAGTCCATTTTTAGGTTAATTTCGATAGATAATTGATTTCTATGTTCAAGAGAATAGAAGAGGTTTTGCAGAGTGTTGGGTTGGATATTGTTAAAGTTGTAAAGAATTTAACCGATCTGCCAAATTATTTTAGAAAGTATAAAAAATTGAAGGCCCAAAAAGGGAAGGATAATTTATTTCCCTTTGGCAAATGGTATCCTAAGTTAAGAGAGTGGAAAGAGCAGGGGGGTGTGGCTAGTGGACATTATTTTCACCAGGACTTATTTGTGGCTCAACAAATATTTAAAAACAATCCACAAAGACATATTGATATTGGTTCTTTGGTGGATGGTTTTGTAGCACATGTCGCCGCCTTTAGATCAATTGAGGTTTGGGACATAAGGGCCATTGAAGCTAAAGTGCACAATATGCATTTTTATCAAGCCGATTTAATGCAATTGCCTGCTGAATTAATAGCGTCCACCGATTCTATTAGTTCCCTTCATGCTATTGAACATTTTGGTTTGGGACGTTATGGCGACCCCATTGATTATTTTGGGTATAAAAAAGCGATTGAGAACATCCATGCCATTTTAAAAGACAAGGGAAGATTTTATTTTTCTGTACCCATTGGTCCTCAGAGAATAGAATACAATGCACACCGCGTATTTTCATTAAGTTACTTATTTGAATACCTTTCCACTTATTTTGACATTGAACACTTGTCTATTGTGGATGATAAGGGAAATTTTCACAAACATGTAAGTATTACAGAGGATATGATTTCCTCCAACTTTAACTGTCAATATGGGTGCGGTATTTTTGAATTGATCAAGAAGTAGTCAACAATTAAATTCCTAGTATTTTTTGGTAATTGGCGGTAAAAGTTGGCATGCTATAATTATTCGCTACCATTTCCTTTCCATTTTCACTCAATGCAGTAAGCTGCACTAATTGCATGCTTGCA
>CANHIR010000127.1 GCA_947461015.1 Bacteroidota bacterium
AGGGTCCTGTGGCCGAGTGGCTAGGCAGAGCTCTGCAAAAGCTTCTACAGCGGTTCGAATCCGCTCGGGACCTCGATACAAAGCCTCTTCACGAAAGTGAAGAGGCTTTTTTGTTACGAGACAACGTCGAAAGCTTGCTTTCGTAAGTTGGCGAGGAACAAAAAAGCCAAAGAGCAACATTTTTAAACGAACGAAGTGAGTAAAAAAATGGTGCTCTTTGAAAGGCTTTGGGTAAGACGAGTCTACCGAGGCGGATCAACGACGAGCGAAGCGAGGAGTTAATCCAAGTTTGTCGAGGCGGAGGACAATGCGTAGCATTGGCAATCCGAAGACGAGTCTACCGAGGCGGATGCTAGCGAACGAAGTGAAGCTAGTAATCTAACTTATTTTTGCCACCCCATCTCTTTTTCCTATTTTAATGGAGAAAATAAAAACAATGAAGTCCATTTTATTAATAGTATCATTTCTTTCCTTTCAAATATTTGGGAATGCGCAAGCCATATCTCTAACTCAACAAACCGATGTATTAGTAATTGGAGGCACTGCCAGCGGCATTTGTGCAGGATTACAATCTGCAAGGCTTGGAGTAAATACCATCATTGCTGAATCAACCCCATGGCTTGGCGGTATGTTAACCGCTGCTGGCGTCTCTGCATTTGACGGTAATGATGCAATGCCTGCTGGTATTTTTGGAGCATTTAGAGAAAAACTACATCAGCATTATGGAGGTAAAAATAAAGTATCCACCGGGTGGGTAAGCAATACCTTATTTGAACCACATATTGGAGATAGTATTTTCAAATCAATGGCGAGGGCTGAAAAAAACTTGACAGTAAAATATAATTATGATTTCCTAAAGGTGAATAAAAATGCCGATACCATAACTGGGGCTGTCTTTTTTGACAAGATCAATCAAAAAAATATAATTATAAAAGCCAAACGATATATTGATGCTACTGAACTAGGCGATGTTTTAGCCAATGCAAATATTCCCTATGATTTAGGTATGGAATCAAATGATGTTACTAAAGAAAATGTAAATATGTCTGGTGCAAGTGATATTGTACAAGACATAACTTATGTGGCTGTTTTAAAAGATTATGGGAAACCACAACCACTTATCGATAAGCCATTAAATTATGATTCCTTAGAATTTGATGCAAGCAATAAATCATTTTACAAAGACAGCAGCAGAAAAAATCCAACAGTGGATGCTATCAATATGCTTAACTACGGAAAATTGCCCAACAAAAAATACATGCTTAATTGGCCAATATATGGTAATGATATTTATTTAAATGTAATTGAAAAAACACCCAAAGAAAGAGTAGCATTGTTAGAGTTAGCAAAACAGCAAACACTAAGGTTTGTTTATTTTATTCAAAAAGATTTGGGGTTCAAAAACTTTGCATTAGCAGATGACGAGTTTCCAACAAAAGATAAATTAGCCCTGTATCCTTATTATAGAGAATCTCGAAGAGTGAAAGGATTAACAAGGATGTTAATTCAACATATTTCAACACCATTTGAAACCGAGCAGCCTTTATATAGAACAGGTATTGCAGTTGGGGATTATCCGGTTGATCATCACCATAAAAAAAACTTAAATGCCCCACAGCATTTAGAATTTTTTCCTGTTCCCTCTTTTAACATTCCAATGGGTTCTTTAATTCCTCAAAATGCCAACAATTTAATCATTGCAGAAAAATCAATTAGTGTTTCCAATATTGTAAATGGTACAACCAGATTACAGCCTTGCGTGATGCAGATAGGACAGGCTGCTGGATTACTGGCTGCGCAAAGTATCAATGACAAAGTAGCTCCTAAAAATATTTCAGTGAGAAAAGTGCAACAAATTTTATTAGATGCGAATGGATACATTATGCCTTATATAGATGTGGATCAACATTCTAGATATTTTAATGCAGTTCAAAAGATGGGTGCAACAGGATTATTAAAAGGGGTAGGTGTGCCAAGTGGTTGGGCCAATGCCACTTATTTTTATCCTAATAAAAATATACCAAGCGCAGATTTCTTAAAAACTTGGAAATTAAAATATAATGTTAAACAAGAACAAGTAAGTGATACCTTGACCATTGAGGATGCTTTGTATTTAGCAGCTGAATTATCAGGTGAAAAGATAGCTCAAATTGAAGCAGGATTTGAAATAAAGTGGAGGCAGCTTGGGCTAACCTCATATGATAAAAACAGGGCCATCACGAGAATTGAATTGGCTGCCATTTTAAATGAGTATAATGTATTTAATAAGTTTGATGTGGATATATATGGAGGTTTTCTATAATGACATAGTTTATTTTACTGTATTTTTACAACATGAAACATTCACAGACTATTGGGGTTATTTTTTGTTTAACCCTTATTTATTTTAGTACACAACCTTTGGTATTTATAGAAAGTAAAAATTTAATTATTACTGGCTGGGAAACTGCAAATACAAATTATGGGCAGCCTGGTAAATTTTTTGCTTACATAGGATCAATTGCTTTACTCTTTTTTTGTTTACCTCTTTTATGGGCGAAAAGATTCAATGTGGTATTTGGCGCATTATTGCTTGCTTGGAGTATCCGAAATTTTATTGTGTTGTCAACCTGCATGGGCGAGTGTCCGCAAAAACAATGGGCATTGTATGGCTGTATTGTAATTGCTGCCGGAATTTTAATTATGACATTTCTTCCCAAAATTAAAATCCCTAAATAAATCATAAAAAAGCCTTACCATTTTGTAAGGCTTTTTTTATGATTAAGATAATTTTTCTAATGCGGATGCAATAATAAACACTGCTTCTTTTATTTGAGCAGCTGTAATTATTAGGGGTGGTGCAAAACGGATTTTATCACCGTGTGTTGGTTTTGCAAGTAATCCCAAATCCCTTAAGTGTAAGCAAAGTTCCCATGAAACTTCTGGGTCCTTGTGGTTTATAACAATAGCGTTTAATAAACCACGCCCTCTTACTAGTTTGATAAGTGGTGAATTTAGTTTTTCTAATTCGGCTCTTAATAATTGCCCCATTTCAGCTGCATTCTCAGCCATCTTTTCTGACTTTAGTACTTCCAAAGATTTCATGGCAACTGCACATGCAAGAGGATTACCACCATAAGTTGAACCATGTTCTCCCGGTTTAATCTGCATCATCACAATATCATCTGCTAGCACCGCGGAAATGGGCAGTGTGCCACCACTTAATGCTTTCCCTAAAATTAAGATATCGGGTCTAACATTTTCATGGTCACATGCTAACATTTTACCTGTTCTGGCTAAACCTGTCTGTATTTCATCGGCAATAAATAATACATTGTATTTATTACATAAATCACGTACACCTTTTAAATAACCATCATCAGGTAATACAACACCTGCTTCTCCTTGAATGGGTTCCACCATGAAGGCGGCCACATTGTTATCTTTTAATTCATTTTCAAGTGCTGTTAAATCATTATAAGGTACTAATCCAAATCCTGGCATATATGGTCCAAAGCCTTTAAAACTTGTAGGATCGGTAGAGGAAGAAATAGCTGCTAAAGTGCGACCCCAAAAATTACCTTCCGCAAATATTATTTTTGCTTGGTTCTCTGCAATCCCTTTTACATTATATCCCCAACGTCTGGCTAATTTAATTGCAGTTTCACCACCTTCCACTCCGGTATTCATTGGCAACACTTTGTCATAACCAAAGTACTTGGTAATGTAGGCTTCGTATTCACCTAATAAGTTATTATGAAAAGCACGAGAGGTTAATGTAAGTTTTGCTGCTTGCGCTTGTAAAGTTTTTACAATTTCGGGATGACAATGTCCTTGGTTGACAGCAGAATAACCACTTAAGAAATCAAAATATTTTTTTCCATCTACATCATATAAAAATACCCCTTCTCCTTTTTCTAAAACAACAGGAATTGGGTGATAATTGTGGGCGCCAAATTGGTCTTCAAGTTCCAAATACTTTGCAGCATTGGCACTAATGTCATGGTTAGTAGACATAAACTATAATTAAAAAAGATTGAAAAAATGGATTGTACTTTAAACTCAAGCGGGATGTCGCATTGAGCATGAAAAATTTGGAGGTAATGCAATTACCCCAAGGGATGATTCAATAGATCTAAGTTCAAAATTAAGATATGTACCTTTTTCATTGGTGTAAGTTAAGTTTTTCTCTTTAAATTCCGATATTTTGGACTTACATTCGCAAAAAGAAAATTCATTGAAACCATTCGTATCCATAGTAATACTAAATTATAATGGGGTAAAATACTTGCAAGCGTTTTTACCATCCGTTTTGGCTACGCAATATGAAAACTATGAAGTAGTAGTTGCTGACAATGGCTCAACTGATGACTCCATTGTTTTTTTACAAAATCATTTTCCAACCGTTAAAGTAATTACATCCCCTTCCAATGAAGGGTTTGCAGGTGGATATAATTGGGCACTTAAATTAATTGATGCCGAACTTCTTGTTTTGTTAAATTCCGATGTTGAAGTAACGCCTAATTGGTTAAATCCAATGGTAGATTTGCTTTTATCAAATGAAAACATTGCTGCTTGTCAACCCAAATTGTTATCAAAAAAGGAGCCAGGTTTTTTTGAATATGCCGGTGCTGCAGGAGGGTGGATAGATGCTTTAGGATATCCTTTTTCAAGAGGTAGGGTTTTTGATTATTGCGAAATGGACAATCAGCAATATGAAGATGGTACACCCATATTTTGGGCTTCCGGTGCTTGTATGATGATTCGGTCCGCTGTTTTCCATGAAATGAATGGGTTTGATACAAATTTCTTTGCCCATCAGGAAGAAATTGATCTATGCTGGAGATTACAACTGGCAGGTTACAAAATTTATGCTTGCCCAAGTTCAACCGTTTATCATGTGGGAGCAGGAACCCTTCCAAGAGGTGGACGTAAAGTTTATTTAAACTTCAGGAACAATTTAGTAATGCTTTGTAAGAATTTGCCATTCGCTGAGTTAGTATGGAAATTGCCATTTAGGTTGGCCTTGGACGCTTTATCGGCATGGAAGGGCTTGTTAAATGGAGATGTAAGCTTTTTTACAGCTATTGTTAAAGCCCATTTCTCCTTATTTGGATTTATTTTAAAGGGTAAAATCCATCGTTCTCCTACAATTAAAAGGATGGGAAAATTGGATGGGGTATACTCAGGCTCCTTGGTTTATCAGTACTTTATTAAAAAGAAGCATTATTTTAACAAAATAGTAAAATAACTTAATCATTATTAAGAACTAGTTGCTATTTTTGCGTCCGTAATTATAATATATGTCACAAGATTTACATCAGCCCGAAGTTTCTAAGGATATTAACTCAAATTGGGTTACTTCTTCTAGATTCCTATTCTACGTATCTGTTTTTGCTATATTGTCTTTGGTGCTTGGAAACTGCTCAAAGTTATTTAGCAGTGGCTTTAAGAAGCCTACCGTTGAAGTGCAGTCAAGCTCTCAATACAAGCCAGAATATAAATAGAAAAAATTTTGTTGGTGTGCGCTGAATCCTTATTTTTGCACTCCTAAAAATAGTTCTTACAAAAGCGAAAGTAGCTCATTTGGTAGA
>CANHIR010000128.1 GCA_947461015.1 Bacteroidota bacterium
CCCGTTAAACCAAAGCCGAAACCTTCCATTTTTTGAAACTTTTTGCTAGCATCCATTTGAATGGTTGCAACCGTTGCATCCGTAGTGGTTAAAGTCGTAGCTTTTAATTGCGTCTCTTTAAATCTTTCAGCGCCATTCGCAGATGTAGTAAACTGCAATGCTTGTGCATGAAGGAAATTAGTACTTCCAGTAATGGCAACTAGTATAAGAAATGATGCTATTTTAAATTTTTGATTATTCATAGTGTTCCTGAATGCTTGGATAGGTTTATAATTTATTTTCTTTAATTGCATGCACTGCAAAATCTACTGCCCTTGCTGTTAATGCCATATATAAAATAGAGGGGCTTTGATTACCCGTACTTGTCATGCATGCACCATCGGTCACAAATACATTTTTACACAAATGCATTTGATTGTTTTCGTTTAAAATAGATTCATTAGGATCCTTTCCCATTCTGCATCCGCCCATTTCATGAATGTCTAAACCCGGTGCTTGATGGTTGTCTGCAAAACCTATATCATAAATTCCCGCAGCGGCAAACATATTTTTAGTTTCGGTTAAAAAATCCTGTGTCAATAAATTATCATTTTCGTCATAGCCCACCGAAGTAATGAGCAATGGTAATCCGAATGGATCTTTTTGATCCTTACTTAAGCGTACATGGTTTTCTTTTTTAGGAATGGTCTCCCCTTGTAAATAAGCATATACATGCCATTTACCGGGCTCCTGCATGGCTTCTTTAAATTCAGCCCCAATGGTTTCATTTGTAGTTGCTTCATCCAATCTTTGGCGATAAGCACCCATAAATGTGGTGTACCCTCCTTTAAAATTGGTTTCTTGTTTCCCCAAATTTCTATAGTTTGCAATTATGGAATCTGTTGGATTACGCCCATACACATAAGTATCCTCAAAGCCATCTATCTTACCCCAAACACTGGCTCTATAATTATGATGGCAAATATATTTTCCCAATAAACCATTGTCATTGCCTAGCCCATTTGGGAAACGGTTGGAAGTAGAATTTAATAAAATGAGATTGGTGTTTAATGCAGATGCATTCATAAAAATAATATCGGCATAATATTCGTATACTTTTTTTGTATGTGCATCAATTACTTTTACACCAATGGCTTTTTGATTGGCTTCATCATACATTATGGAATGCACCACTGCATCCGTTAATATGGATAAGTTACCTGTTTTACCCGCCCATGGTAATGTAGATGAGACCGAACTAAAATAACCGCCAAATGGACAACCACGCATACATAAATTTCTTGCCTGACATTTTCCTCTGCCCTGTTCCAAATGTATAGGTTCGGGTTCGGTAATATGCGCCCATCTTGCATGCACTAAGTGACGGTTGTATTTTGCTGCAATCACTTCTTTTACATGCTGCTCCACAATGGTTAAATCAAATGGCTTCATGAAATGTCCGTCTGGCATTGCTTCTATCCCATCTTTACTACCACATACTCCAATAAATTTTTCGACATGGGTATACCAATCTTCTACATCCTTATATCTTATGGGCCAATCTAATCCATAATTGAACTTTGCAGGTGCAGCAAATTCATGATCACTCCATCTTTGGCAGGCACGTCCCCAAATAATGGATTTACCGCCTACCTGATATCCTCTTATCCAATCAAATGGTTTTTCTTGTATGTAGGGTTGTACTGCATCTTCAATAAAAAAATGTGCATTGTCCTCTCCAAACCCAGCGGACTTAGTAATCAGTGGATTTTTTTTCTTGAAAGCGGCTGTAATAGGTCCTCTATGTATTAATTCCCAGGGTGCTAAATTAGCAGTGGGATAATCTTTATTATGTTCTACTTTTCTACCCCGTTCAATGACCAAGGTTTGGACCCCTTTCTCACACAATTCTTTTGCTGCCCATCCACCACTAATGCCAGAACCAACCACAATTGCTTTGAAGCTTTTTATTTTTATGGTTTCGTTGGTATAGTAATAGTTTTCGGACATTATAAATCTCCTTTTTTTAAGGCAGCTACTGCATAATTTGCAGCGCGCGCCGTAATGGCCATAAAAGTTAATGAAGGATTTTGCGTACCCGTACTTACCATGCATGCGCCATCCGTTACAAATACATTTTTGCAATGATGCATTTGATTAAACTCATTTAATAAAGAAGTCGCAGGATCCTTACCCATGCGCACTCCTCCTACTTCATGAATGTCTAATCCTGGTGCTTGCTTAGTATCATGCGTAGTAATATTTTTACAGCCTGCCGCATCCAACATAGCAGCGCCTTGTTCTAAGAAGTCTTTCACAATTTTTTCATCATTCTCATCATAATCGATAGAGGTAATTAATTGAGGAATTCCCCATTGATCTTTTTGATCGGTACTTAATCTTACATGATTGGTTGCTTTAGGTACTGTTTCACCTTGCATCATCATAGAAACATACCATCCACCTGGTTCACTAATAGCGTCCTTGTATTCGCCTCCAATACCATTTGTGCCAGCACCACTTGCATTACCTCTGCCAGCGCCAAAGAATGTCATATAACCTCTTAAGAAATCGGTCTCTTGTTTGTGCACATTTCTAAAATTAGGCATCATAGGTTGCGTTGGTCTACGTCCATAGTAATAGGAGTCCAATGGGCCATCAATACTTGCCGATAAATTACCTCTGTAATTATGAAAAGCAACATACTTTCCTAATAAGCCATTATCATTCCCAAGACCATTTGGAAAACGTTTAGATGTTGAGTTGAGTAAAATTAAATTGGTATTTAAAGTGGCCGCATTTACAAAAATAATTTTTGCATAGTATTCTGTTGCTTTTTTTGAAATGGCATCTATTACGCGCACACCCGATGCTTTTTGTGTTGCTTCGTCATAAATAATAGAATGCACCACTGCATTTGTTTGCAGGGTTAAATTTCCTGTTTTTTGCGCCCATGGTATGGTAGAAGCGTTGGCACTAAAATAGCCGCCAAAAGGGCACCCTCTTTCGCACATACTCCTCGCCTGACATTGATTTCTTCCTTGTTCAATATGAATGGGTTCTGGTACTGTTAAATGCGCACATCTTCCTTGCACAACATGACGATCTGTAAACTTACCCATGATGCTTTTTTGCATTTGCCTTTCCACATCATTCATTTCCCATGCTGGTAAAAAATGTCCATCAGGTAAAGTATCTAGTTTATCGTAGTTTCCACTAATACCCGCAAACATTTCTACATGTGTATACCAAGGCGCTAATTCATCGTAGGTAATGGGCCAGTTACCAAATCCATCTCTTGCAGGTCCCTCAAAATCATATTTACTCCAACGTTGCGTTTGTCTTGCCCATAATAAAGACTTCCCACCTACCTGATAGCCTCTAATCCAATCATAAGGCTTCTCTTGAATATAAGGATGCTCTTTGTCTTTTACAAAGAAATGCTCAGTTGTTTCATTGTATGCATAACATTTATTTAATACAGGATTTTCATTAATCATCTTTAAAGTTTTCCCTTTACGATGATCAAATTCCCAAGGTTGTTTAGTAGCGGTTGGATAATCTTTTAAATGTACTACGTCACGGCCTCTTTCAAGCACTAAGGTTTTAAGGCCTTTTTCACACAATTCTTTTGCAGCCCATCCACCACTAATACCCGAGCCAATTACAATAGCGTCGTAACTGTTATTTTTATTAGACATAGCAATCGTTTAATTATATAATTACGGAATAAAAGCTTTTTAAGCTTGTATTCCATATGCTTACTTTGACCCTTCCAATACTTTTTTAACTACCAATCCTCCAACTTGTTTACCCATGGCAGCTCCTGTGTTTACACTCAAAGTGTAGTGTATACCACCATACACCCTACTCATAGAACATTCTTCGGCAGCTGCACTAAGTGATGTGAACTTTCTTTTTAACCCAATGTATTTGTAATCACTTGAATCCTCAAAAGATAAATTGTCTCTATATAGTTTGGTTAATACGGTTGCGGCAGATGCCGTAATGGTACTATGCCCACTTGTATATTCGGGAAATGGAGGTGTTTGCAATAATGGCATCCAATCCTTGTCTAATAAATCCTTAATCACCGTTACAGGTCTCACATAAGAACTACGGTATTTCTCGTCCCAACAAGAAATAAACCCATCATATAAAGCAATAGAAGTTAATGCAAATGTTTGCGCTGCTTTAACTGGACTCGCTTTTTCTTGTTTAATGATTTGTGCTGCAATACCCATCCAATGACCACCCGGAGTAATTTTTTTATTTCCATAAGTCATATGACCAGCATGCTCAATCACAAAAGGATTATCATCCCAATATTTAGCAATCAATTTTTGTTCTGGTGTTAAATTTTTATTGACATCATAAACTTCCTTCACTAAATTATAAAAAGGAGTGCCTGGTTTTGTATCATACTTGGGGGGTCTTGCAGGAGTAAATTGAGATGCAGAATCCAATACCATAGGCTTCATGGTATTCCAACACCACTCAACCCCATCTAAATAATCGGGAGGTGTTGGCCTCCATTTGCCAGGCTCATTACTTCCTAAATATTTTTGTTTTCCTCTAGAAGCAAGATAGCCATCCGTTTTCGCTCTTTTTAAAACCACCGCTGCAATGGTATCTCCAAAGGCAATAGATGCTTTGTAAGTTGATTCATCTAAATTAGCTTTGAAATTATCATGTACCGATTTTTCATAATTATCTAATGAATCTACACTAAACACTTTTACATTTCTGGCCACCTTAAAAAATGCTTCTGTAGCAGCCAAATTAAAATCGTATTTTTTATTTTGATCTGGTAAAGGCATTTTATCAAAGCCATTTAGCTTCTCAGTGATTGATGGAGCATCTTTTTCAGTATGCCTAATTGCCTCATAAGCTGCAATAGAGGAATACACATAAATCCTGCTTGCCACGGGAGGGGTGAATACATCATATATAATAATCTGAGTAAGTTGGTCTTCATTATTAATTAATAAATCAATGGCATCTATTTTTTTAACTTCCGACTTGCTATTACATGAAAATAATAAAATTGAAAATGCAAAAATGCTCAACAAAAAACCAAGTTTTTTTTTCATAACTCCTCATTTTGATTATTACTAAATTGTTCTTTTATTCCCTCTACTATCCATTATTGTAATGGATTTAATATTTGCTGATTTCAAAATAAAACGGCCCGATTGTGACAAAAAGGATTGTCCATAATAAAACTCTTCCCTTCTTTGTTTGCCATTTGTATACGTTACAGTCGCAAATACATCATTAGGCATTATTGATATCAGCGTATTAGTACCGCTCATTTTATATATCTTTAAAGGGCCCCTATTTTGGGAGGCAGCCATTAAATAACCACCTTTTGCATTGCTTAGTTTTACAAGTGCTTTTCCGTTTCCTGGCAAAAACAATCCACTTTCTAAAATGGACTTAGGTGTAAAAGCTCCTTTCCCATCGCCTTTCATTACCAATCCATTTAATGCGTCGTACCTACCCACCGAAACCTCTGTTCCATAATCATTCCCATTCATAGCGATATCTAAATTTCCATCCCCGTCAAAATC
>CANHIR010000129.1 GCA_947461015.1 Bacteroidota bacterium
CAGGGCATAATCAAAATTTTAGTGACTTGACTCATGCTCCCCAACTGGAACATCTTGCGGGATAAAGTCAACGCCATCCTTACCGTAATCATAAGGCCAACGGTGTACTTCAGGAATTTCACCAGGCCAGTTTCCATGGCCAGGATTAATGGGTGTAGTCCACTCTAACGTATTTGCTTGCCAAGGATTTGGCGTAGTTACTTTACGTCCTTTGAATATGGAATAGAAGAAATTAATTAAGAATAAAATTTGCACTGCAAACACAATCATTGCAACGGTGCTAATGAAACGGTTTAACTCTGCAAATTGTTTAAAGCTTTCCCAAATGCTATAATCAAAATAACGACGAGGCATACCTGCTAAACCTTCGTAGTGCATTGGCCAGAAAATCATATAAGCACCCGCAATAGTAACCCAAAAATGGATATACCCTAATGAGTTGTTTAAATAACGACCATACATTTTAGGGAACCAATGGTACACACCCGCAAACATACCAAACATACTTGCCACACCCATTACAATATGGAAATGCGCAATTACAAAGTAAGTATCGTGTAAGTGAATATCCAATGCAGCGTTACCCAACCAAATACCCGTTAAACCTCCAGAGATAAATAAGCTAACAAAACCAATTGCAAACAACATACCAGGCGTGAAACGTATATTACCTCTCCATAAAGTAGTTAACCAGTTAAATACTTTAATGGCAGAAGGAACGGCAATTAATAATGTTAAGAGTACAAACACCGAGCCTAAGAACGGGTTTAATCCCGTCACGAACATGTGGTGCGCCCAAACTAGGAAGGCTAGTATTGCAATTGCAAATAAAGAACCCAACATGGCCATATATCCAAAGATAGGTTTGCGAGAATTCACCGACATGATTTCCGATACCATACCCATGGCAGGTAATAAGATAATGTATACCTCAGGGTGACCTAAGAACCAAAATAAGTGTTGGAATAAAATAGCACTACCACCTTCGTTAGACAAAGCGCCTACTCCATTCACATAAATATCAGAAAGATAAAAACTTGTTCCAAAGTTTCTATCAAAAATTAATAAGATTAAGCCAGAAAGTAAAACCGGGAATGACAATACACCCAATACCGCTGTAAAGAACAAAGCCCAAATGGTTAAAGGTAAACGCGTCATGGTCATTCCTTTTGTACGCATGTTCAAGATAGTAGCAATGTAGTTAAGTCCTCCTAATAAAGAAGATACTACGAATAATGCCATGGCAATAATCCATAAATCCATACCCGACTTAGAACCTGGAGATGCATCACCCAATGCTGACAATGGAGGATATGCAGTCCAACCACCACTAAATGGTCCTGTTTCAACAAACATGCTTGATAACATAACAACGCTTGCTGCAAAGAAGAACCAATAAGATAACATATTCATAAATGGAGACGCCATATCACGTGCACCAATTTGTAATGGTATTAAGAAGTTAGCGAAGGTTCCAGACAAACCTGCAGTCAATACAAAGAATACCAATACCGTTCCGTGCGTAGTTACTAAAGCATAATATGCTTCGGGAGTGATTTGACCACCCTTTGCCCATTTACCCAAGATAGATTCTAACCAAGGGAAATTTGCTTCAGGATATCCTAATTGCAAACGGAAAAGCACACTCATTAAACCTCCAAGTACCGCCCAAACCATACCCGTGATTAAGAATTGCTTCGCAATCATTTTATGGTCTTGACTAAATACATATTTAGTTAAGAATGTATCATGATGTTCGTGATGACCGTGGTCATCATGTCCATGTGATGTGTGTAATGCTGCTTCGTGACTCATACCTTTTATTTAAATATTTTTCTTATTCTATTATTAACGTTCAATTAAATTTTAGCCATTGCTTTTTTCCCTGAGCTATCTTTTTTAGTTATAGTTGCCTCTTTGTTCTCTTTTGCACCTGCATCAGCTGCTGCAGCTTCTGCTGCTAATTTTGCAGCATCGGGATCTTTTTCCGGGAAGGCAGTATAGTATTGTGGCTTTTGTTTAGCCATCCACAAATCATACTCGTCTTGTTCTACCACTTCAATGACACCCTTCATAGAATAGTGACCATTACCACACATTTGATCACAAGAAATTTCGTAAGTAAAATTAGGATTGCCTGTAATTTCACGCATTTCTTTGGTTGTGTATTTTGGTGTAAACCACATGGTGGTTGGAATACCTGGAACGGCATCCATTTTTAAACGGAAATGAGATAAACCAACATCATGTACAACGTCTCTAGAACCAATAATTAATTTCACGGGTTGACCTTTCACCACATACATGGTTTGCTCAGTCAAAATATCGTCCTGTGCATATTTATCATCCCATAAAATACCCACTGAGTTGGTAGCCGGGTCAATGTTTTTGTAATATTTTTTTCCAAACACAGCATCCTTTCCTGGATAACGGAAAATCCATCCAAATTGCTTGCCCGTTACTTCAATGACCATTGCATTTTTTGGTGGCTCACCAGTAAAGAAAAACCAGTTGCGTAAACCAAAAATTACCAATACGGTTAAAGTGATTGCAGGAATGGCTGTCCAAATTAATTCCAATTTTGTACTATGCGCAAAGAAGAAAACTTTTCTGTTTTCATTTTCTTGGTATTTATAAGCAAACCAAAATAAAATAACTTGAGTAGCAATAAATACAATGCCTGTGATGGCTAAAGTGATCCAAAGCATTTGGTCCAACTTTTCTCCTTGCACACTCGCAGCCGGCTGTGCCAATAAAGTTTTTCCATATAGGAATTTATTACAAAAATAAACGCCAATAAAACCCAACACCAAAAACACGATCATTAAGAACCCGTTTATTTTGTTGTTTTGTTTACGGCTGTTTTCTTCTCCTTTAAGGACAGACACATACTCGCTCGCCTTGGCAATTTGGAAAATTACCACATAAATAAGGACGATGATTGCAATAGATAAATATAAACTCATAATTCTTTAATTCGTTATTACTAAATCAAAATTGTATTGGCTAAGGTTAAACTTGGTGAATGATACTTTCTTTTAAGAAAGGATGATTTTTTGGTATTAATGGTTTGCTTGCTAATGAACGTGCAACCATTAAAATTAAAACACCCACAAAGAAACCTAAAATACCAAAATCCAACCAGCCTAAACTAACATGCTCTTTCATTAAACTCCCCATTACCATTTGGTAAAAATCTATCCAGTGACCAAACAATATTAATACAGCCATAAATGCCATTAATGTGAAGTTTCTTTTTGCAGAACGCTTCATTAATATAATTAATGGTGCTAAAAAGTTAACGACTAAGTTCAAAAAGAAAATAGGTTTGTAAGCACCTTGTACACGGTGTTTAAAATAAATAGTTTCCTCAGGAATATTTGCATACCAAATTAACATGTATTGAGAGAACCATAAATAAGTCCAGAATATAGAAAATGCAAACATGAACTTACCAATATCGTGTAAATGCTCTTGGTTGGTTAATTCCAAATAGCCTTTGTTTTTTACATAAATCACCCATAGTGCAATTAAAGCCATACCTGCAACAAATGAACTTGCAAAAGTATACCAGCTATACATAGTAGAATACCAATGTGCATCAATGCTCATTAACCACAACCAAGGAATCGTACTCGCCACTGTTAAACCAAACCATACCAAGAAAAATCCTGAGCGGGTCATGCTTCTAATATTAAATTTAGTAGCGGTGGCTAAGTCCATTGGATTTTCGTCTGCTTCGCGAGAAATTTGACGCATTCTGTATCCAAAGTAAGACCATAAAACAATTGCCAATGTGGTCCAAATAATAAAGAAGGTAGGATTTAAGAAACCCGCTTTCCCTTTTAAGATAGGATCCTTCGCAACTGCTTCTGTATCCAACCAATGGTAAATATGATGCTTATGTCCTAATACCACATATAATAATACTGCAAAAGTGATTGCACCAAATACAGGCACTAAAGTAGAAATGGCTTCGGCAATTCTTCTGAATGATTGCATCCAAGCTGCTTGCGCCATAGTACTAAAACACAAAAAGAACATTGCTGCGTTGGTCACTAAGGTCCAAAAAATAGTGTTGTACATTAAAGTACCCCAAAAATGCACTTGCTCATGTTCGTCTTTGCTAAACCCTTTGGTAAACATACCATACAATAAGGCAGCACCGCCAATGCCCATTAAAGCATAAGCCCATGTCTTTAATTTACCAGGAATTTCAAATTGCTCTTTAATAGATGCCATCGTTTCTCTTTTAAAAATTTTTATTTAGAAGCTATTGCAGCCGCTTGTTTGTCTTTAATGTATTTAATAATCATCCAACGTTGATGTCTGCTTAATTGAGAAGCGTAAGATCCCATTAAGTTTTTACCATATTGAACTGAGTAAAACATTTGTCCTGCTGGCATGTTCTCATATTTTGCATCCCCAACTAATGAAGCTGGCTTTGCAGGATAAGGACCCGTACCGTCTTTATACAAAGGGCCGTTGCCGTTTAATTTTGCGCCATGGCAAATTCCACAGTTCACTAAATATAAACGCTCCGCTTCGGCCGCATCTTTTTTGGTTAATGTATCAATTGGATTCACAATTAATTTTGAAGCAACATAATTCACGGTGTCGCCTGCTTTATCCATTGGAATAGAAAAAGGCATTTCGTGACCACGTGCAATGGTACCCGCTACAGGCATATTGTTGTAGTTGATTCCTTTTGCAGCAAGGTTGCTATGGTCTGCATAGGTTTCATATGCACGGCTATATACCATGTCGGGCATATAAATAGAACCTGGAGTACGCTTAACATCAGAACAACTAGTTATAGTAACTACTGCGGCTAAAAATGTTATGGCTAAAAATTTATTCATCTTGTTTACTTAATCGGATTCAAAAATTAGTGTGCTACTTGTTTGTATAAGTTATCGTTTTCAGTATCATAAGTTCCAAACCACCATCCGTCTTCTGCTACTTGAACATCTGTTTCAACAGCACCATTTGCAGACAACAACGCTTTTAAGTCGTCGGTATTTGTTTTTTCTGTGCACTCAATGACCATTACAAATAAATCGTCGGTAGCTCTTTTATGGAAATGATGTTTTTTCACCCCTGGTGCCAATTGACATAAGTATAAGAAAGTAAGTACCATACCTACCGCTGCAAAGAGTACAGTTAACTCAAAAATAATGGGTATCCATGCTGGCAATGCAAAGTGGGGTTTACCACCAATGTTCAAAGGCCAATCTTTAGTGAAGATCCAGCTTATTGCACTAATTGCAGTAGTGGTACCTGTGATACCATAAATAAAGCCGGCTGTATGCAAGCTTGTTTCACGCATACCCAAAGCGTGGTCTAAACCATGCACCGGGAAGGGCGTGTACACGTCTTGTATTTTATAACCAGCAGTACGCACTTGCTTTACTGCAGGGAATAATACTTTTTCATCATCAAAACAACCAACTACAAATTTCTTTTGTGCCATAGTATATTTCTTAAACTAATAATTAATGTGCGTGTGCTTGA
>CANHIR010000130.1 GCA_947461015.1 Bacteroidota bacterium
AAAATGTTGCAAAAATAATAATTGCAAAAAGTGTTAGTTTTTTCATGATTTTAATTTTAGTTGTTTAGACTATAATATACAAAAATAATATTATATTATCGAAATTTATCTATTTTTTAGCAGTAGTGCCTTTAAGTACTTTAAAGATGGGCATATAAGAGAAGCCATCAGGCATTAAAGTATTCATTTTTGATTTCTTTGCTGCCTCATCGCTTCCAGAAAATTTAAGTCCAATTCTATATTTCATTAAATCTTCTAAACTTGAAAAGGCGTCCCAAGACATAACTGTATTGTGACTTGTTTCCATTGTAGGTAAAGTTAATCTTCTTGCAACACCCCAAACCTTCATATTCATTTTACTCATATTTTTTACAAAATAGGGTTTCCACAATGTTTTATTTTCTTCAATAAAACCTGCAATATTTGCTGGTCTTCCAAAGTTAAATTGAAAATAGGGAGCATTGCCATTATTGTCATATGCCTCATCTTCAACAACAAATATATTTCTTACATCTTCAACACCTTTGTAAGAAGCGCGAAGTACTTTCACTTGCTCCAAATCTGATGGTGTTAACACTTTTGAAATATTATTCCACCACTCTCCTTTGGCGCTTAATAAATCATCAACACTATTTGCCCATTGAACCCATACATAATTATATTCACCTGGTGCAAGGGTATTGTTAAATTTGTGTGTCTTAAATAAACCCCAATAAAGTACATCCCCTTTATTAACGGCGTCTTGTGTAACTTTTGACATGAATTCTGTTTCTACTCTTTCAAAAGCGTCTGTATTACCTTCAATTCTTACAGCGTGTAATGAAAATACTTTTTGTGCATTTGCAAATTGTACAGTACATAATACTGCAATGATTAGAAATATTTTTTTCATTTTAATATTTATTATTGATTATTAATTTAATTAGCAGAAACTTCTAGTTTCCAAATTTCTGTTTTTGCTATTTTTCTAGCAGATGCAGGTACAGTTGTTTTTGGGAACAATTTATTATATGTTTTAGTATAGTCATCTAGTGTAATACTATATGATTTATCCCAATCAGCAAATGCATTTGAAGTAACGTAATTGTATTTTGAACCGTCTGCTAATGGAGAGATTAGTTGAGAGAATCCCCAACCTGTTCTATTACCATTTTTGATAAATTCCTGATGTATTGGTTTGTATATTTCTCTTTCTTGTCTAACATATTCACTCTCTTGTCCTTCATTGGCTTTCATGAAATTCATTTCATGATATGGCTGATTGCCGCTTGCGATACCATCTATTCCTCTGTAAATTTCATATTTAACTACCGTTCTAATGGATGTAAAACTCTTTGTGATTGCTGTAAGTGTTTTTTCATCAATGCCTGGCATTGCTTTTTTAAACAAATCCATGGTATTAGATTTAGTAAAATCATTAATGGAGTTTCCAGATTGCACCGAAATGATATTATACCCTCCATCTTCCGAAGTGGAAACAACACTGTATAGCGAATAAGTTGTTACATCACCCGCCTTTACTTTTTCTTTCCAAATTTTAGAAGCATAGTTTTTCATTAAGTTTAAATACTCCTCAGTTTTGTCTCTATCTGTCTTGTAATAACTTACTAGATAGTACACGGGTTTTGATTGTGCTTGGACTTGTGTAAATCCATACACAAAAACAACTAACATTAAAAGTAGTTTTTTCATAGGTTTTATAATTTTTGATAAATATAGGTATCAAAAAGATACAAATAAAATTTATTTAGAATTTAATCTATTCTTAATATTGTATATCAAAACGGCATAGAGTTGGAATGGATAAATCGTATTTTTCAATGCAATGCTGTTAAACAATTTGTACATTTTAATTGTTATTAAAATATATATAATTGTAAATCAGGGTTTTGTGTAAATCGTAAAGAATAATAATTAGAGGAATTGATATATTAATGATAATTTTGCAATCGTAAAAATGAATACCGCTACAGAAAATACAACCGTTGAATTTAGATCACTCTGTCCAGTTGCAACTGGATTGGACATTTTAGGTGATAAATGGACCTTGCTAATTCTTAGGGATATGATTTGGGGACACAAAACCCTTTTTAGTGAATTCAAAGCGTCACCGGAACATATGCCAAGCAAAATGCTGTCTAATAGATTGAAAAAATTAGAAGAGTTAGGATATATTTCCAAAAAAAATGGACTTACCAATAAAAAAAGTGTCTATTATTTTTTAGAAGACAAAGGCATGGATGCATTCCCCATTATGATTGAAATGGCCATATTTACCTCAAAGCACTATTTGGATTATTTAGGAAATACCTATACCAAGGAAGCAAGAGGTATTATGATTAAAAATAGAAAAGAATATATGTCAGGTCTTACCAAAAAATATAGAAGCTTTAAAAAGAGAATGGTATTGTAACGCCCTATTTGTCAAAGATTTTATGAAAAAAGGCCGCAGCATTGCGGCCTTTTAATTTTTTATCGAAAGTTTTAAGGAGCTAAATTCTTATAGCGACTTAAACAAACAAGAGGCCCGTTTATGGGGCCTCTTGTAAAATCATTATCGAAAGTTTTAAGGAGCTAAATTCTTATAGCGACTTAAAACCATGCAGGCGTGCCAAGCATTAAATAGATAAGCCCTAACTTTTCAGTTTAGGGCTTATCTATTTAAAAATTAATTATTAGAATTTGGCAGGCGTGCCAAATTTCGGTATACTCTTTTTAATAAATAATCTTAAGTGCTCATTGCTTGTTGCCAAGTCTTCCTTACGCAAGTACATCATATGTCCACTGCGATAGCCTTCCCAGCTCATGCGGTCTTTAATTTTTCCGGCAGGATCCATTTGCCACATATTATATTTTGCATTGAAATAATCACAAGCACCATCATAATATCCAGACTGAACAAATACATGCAAGTAGGGGTTTTCCATCATGGCCAAGCGCAAATCGTCACCTGTTTTATTATTTGAATTATCCCATGGGAAAGTTGGGCCAAAAATATAATAATTTAAATCGGTCTTGTATCCCAACACATCTCTCAGATAAATATTAATTGCTGGCGTAAATGAATGCTCCCAACTTGTTAATTCGGCATTATAATCTGGCCCAATACCAGCATCTTTTTTATCTATACCAATATAACGAGAATCTAATCTTCCCACTGTTTTACCTTGATCACGTAATAATTCTTTCCAGAAAAAATCAAATGGAATTTCTAAATTTTGTTGAGCTACTGCCGTTTCGCTTAAGCCTGTATATTTTGCTAATTTTTGTGTGATTTGTTTTTTCTGATTCGCATCCATATTCCAACCCTTTGCAATTGCTGGTAATAATTCATTTAGCGTAAAGCTTTCAACTTCTGGTAAAAAAGCCGTTAAGTCCTTACTTTGTAAATCCGCAGGTAATTTTTTGTGATACCATGCGGTTGCTGCCATATACGGTACACGTAATGCTGCGCTAGCAGGCCCTTCACGCTTAATACCCAAGTCCGTTGGTGATACCAATATAACTCCGTTCAAATACATCCAGTGTCTATTTTGTAATTCTAAAGACAAACCAGATACACGTGTTGTACCATAACTTTCACCAATTAAGAATTTAGGAGAAGCCCATCTTTTATTGCGACTAACAAAAGTATTAATCCAATCTGCTAAATATTTTACATCGGCATTTACACCAAAAAATTTAGAGGTAGGAACTGATTTGTCAACGATACGAGAGAAGCCTGTGTTCACCGGATCCACATATACAATATCGGCTACGTCTAAAATAGAATTGGTGTTATCCTCAACACCATAAGGTTGAACAGGATATCCTTCATCATCAATTTTTAATTTTTTAGGACTTGTATAACCCAAGTGCATCCAAACACTTGCCGTTCCAGGACCCCCGTTAAATGAAATCATTAATGGACGCTCCTCTTTATTCACTACATCGGTTCTTTCATAGTAAACATAAAATAAACCTGCAATGGCTTTACCCTCCTCATCCCAAACTGGAATGGTTCCAGAGACTACTTTATAAGGCACTTTTTGACCCTTTATCGTAACCTCGCCCTTGGCTTCGGTTTTCGCTTCTAAAGAAAGTTCCCTTTTAAAACTTGGATTTTTATCCTCTTGTTTGGCAGCTGGTTTTGCAGTTTCTTCAGTTGGTCTTTGTGCTTGGGTAAACAAACTGGTAACTAAGAATAAGGCTACCCATAATTGCTTTTGCATATTGCTAAATTTTAAGTCTTAAATATTATGTTAGATAAATATACGGCATAATTTAATTAAATTTGAGCATGTCAGACAGTTTGAAAAAAGTAATCATTTTAGCGGCACCATCTGGGGCTGGAAAAACTACTATTACTAAATATTTATTGGAGCGATTTTCACGTTTAGCTTTTTCTATTTCAGCTACTACGCGTGCGCCCAGAGGAAAAGAACAGGATGGGGTTGAATATCATTTTTTAAGTCTAGCAAAATTTGAAGGGCTTATTGATCAAAATGAATTTATAGAGTACGAGCAAGTGTATGAGGGTGTTTATTACGGTACTTTAAAATCCGAACTAGACCGTATTTGGGCTTTAGGTAAAGTCCCTGTATTGGATATAGATGTGAAAGGCGCCATTCGTGTACAACAACAATTGGGAGCAAAAAGCCTTTCTATATTTATTATGCCTCCTTCTGTAGCTGCATTACGCGAAAGATTGTTAAATAGACAAACTGAAACCGAAGAAAGTATTCAAACCAGAATTGATAAAGCCGAGTATGAAATTAGTTTTAGCAATGAATTTAATGCAATTGTAAAAAACGAAATTATAGAAACCGCTTGTGCGGATGCAGCCAACTTACTCATTGAATTTTTAGGACCTGAGTTCATAAAATAATTTTTAAAATTAAAACAAACAACCATGTCATTGCAAGGAAAAACAGTGTTTATTACCGGAGGAAGCAGGGGCATTGGCAAAGCCATTGCATTAAAATTAGCAGGAGCAGGTGCTAATATTGTAATTGCAGCAAAGTCGGTGGAAGAAGATCCACGTTTAGGAGGCACCATTTATTCAGCAGCAGCCGAGGTAGAAGCATTGGGAGTAAAAGCTTTAGCAGTGCAAGTAGACATTAGAGACGAAGCGCAAATTGCCAATGCAATTAAACAAACAGTAGACAAATTTGGTGGTATTGATATTGTCATTAACAATGCATCTGCTATTCAGTTAACCGATACCGAAGGAACACCTAGTAAAAGATTTGATTTAATGCATAGCATTAATGTGCGTGGTACTTTTTTAGTGGTTCAACATGCATTGCCCTATTTAAAAAAATCGTCACATGCACATATTCTTACTTTATCACCACCCATTAATTTAGATCCTAAATGGATTGGTCCTCATATTGCTTATACGCTTACAAAGTATGATATGAGCATGATGGCCATTGGATGGGCACATGAATTAAAAGAAGACGGTATTGCCTCAAACGCTTTGTGGCCCCGCACTACTATTGATAC
>CANHIR010000131.1 GCA_947461015.1 Bacteroidota bacterium
ATTACCGTACAAATTAAAACCTGAAATAGATTTTTCAAATTTACCCAAATCTGCATCAATTGCAGTACCAGTTGGTTTTATGGACATTGATGAGCAGGTTAGAAATTTACAATTACTAGAAAAAACCCCTGCTGATAATTCATTAACGATAAGACCCTATTATACCAATACCACTTTAAGTTATGCAAAACTGCTAAACTTAATTGATACCAATATTAAGTATGGAGGTGTTTTATACCAGGACAGGCATAGTTATATTGGATTGTTGCCGTTTAATTTGTTGCAAAAATTTAATTCAGATCATCCCTATGGATGGAATGATGGCGCTATGAGTTATTCTAAAGGGTATCAATACCAAGTAAGTGGTGGTGTTTTTGCAAGTTGGAATAAATTAAAATTGCAATTAAGACCAGAGTTTGTGAGCACTGCCAATGGGACCTATACAACAAATAGTAGTTGGGGTTCAGTAACAAGTGCAGTTAAAAAAGTATTGCCTGGACAATCCGCTTTGCGATTTGATTTAGGAGGAGTTAGTTTAAGTGCTTCTACCCAAAATTTATGGTGGGGACCAGGTATATATAATTCCATGTTAATGAGTAACAATGCACCAGGATTTTTTCACTATTCCATTGGCACCAATCGTCCACTTAAAAGTTTTATGGGTAATTTTCAATTTCAAATTGTTTCAGGTACGCTTAAGTCTGATACTTCACAGGGATATGAAAATTTTAATTTAAAGAAAAGATCGTATTTGGATAATGAACGTTATTTTAGTGGGCTTACCCTTTCTTATCAGCCAGCTTTTATGAAAAATGTAAGTTTTGGTATTACTAGAACCTTCCAAAACTATGCGAATAATAATATAACTAAGTTTGTTCCTAAATACCTTCCTGTTGTAAGTTCCTTTTTTGGCAGTGCTTACAATGATACCATTAATAGAGACCAGTTATTGGCATTTAATACCCGTTGGGTATTTCCAAAAAATCATGCCGAAGTATATTTTGAATTCGGATACAATGATGCCAAGGATAATTTCAGGGACTTAATGGTGGACATGTCCCATTCCTCAGGCTATATTTTTGGGTTTAAAAAGCTTTCCAATTTAAATTCAATAGACTATTTAGATTTTGGTGCTGAAGTTGCGAGAATGGCACAAACGCCTAGTTATTTAATGCGCAATGCAGGAAATTTTTATGAGCATAGTAGAGTTTTAGAAGGCTATACCAATCAAAATCAAACCATGGGATCGGGTAGTGGTTTTGGGAACAATATGCAAACCCTGCAATTAAGTTGGAACAGAGCTTGGCATAAAATAGGATTTATATTTAACCATATTGTACAAAATCCAACTCAAATAGTTACATATAATATTGCCAATTTGGGATTAAGAACTACCAAATGGGAGGATTATAGTTTTGGTCTACAAACTAGATATCGTTACAGAAATATTTTATGGAGTGCCAATATAGAATATGTGAATACCAAAAATTATTTATGGCAGGATAAGAAGAATGTTACTAATATTTATGCATTTATAAACACCATTTTCTTATGGTAAAAAAAATATTCATCTTTTTTGCTATTTTACTTTCAATGAAAGCAAATGCACAAAATGCATTGTTGGATGAAATTAAGTTCATGGACAATCAACGCAATATTCAATTGCTTGGGAATGTGCCTGATTCAAATTTAATTAAGGGCTATTCATTTATGACTAGGTCCACTAGTGCGTTTCAATTTTTACAGGGTGCTAACTATCACAATTCAAAAAAACTTTATATTAAAAGTTTTCAGTTATCCGATATTAGACAAAATAACGATCATATGCCAATTGGTTTTAATGATGGTAATATGTATCCCGCTGTTGGACAACAGGAGCGTGTAAGTGCTGGTGTAAATATAAGGTGGAAGGCTTTGGATATTAATATTCAACCTGAATGGGTAAGCGCACAAAATTTACAACAGTATGTAGACAAGGGCAATCAAACTGATGGCAACTGGTGGCCGAGGTATTATTTAATTACTGCTAATAACATTGATGATTTTAGAAGGTTTGGAAAGGAGGCTATTAATGAATATTCATTGGGACAAACTAGGGTAGGTTTGAGTTATCCTAATTTTGCAATAGGGGTTTCTTCTGAAAACCTATGGTGGGGCCCTGGCCGTTTAAATAGTTTATTGTTTACCAATAATGCACCCGGATTTAAACATGCGTATTTACAAACGCAAAAACCAATAAAAACAAAAATTGGTAGTTTTGAACTGAAAGCAATTATGGGAGTATTGGACTCTACAAAATATGAAAATCCCGATGATAGTATCATGCGCACTATTTGGAGGGGAGGAATTTATCCTAAAAGCAATGCAACGCGAAGCATCAATGCATTTATCATAAATTGGCAACCAAAATGGATTCCTAATTTTTATTTAGGCTATGCCTATTCTAAAGTTTTTTATACGGACAGCAATGCGGTTTCTAATGGAAACGAAAAAATGGGGGTAGGCGTATTAATGGGTAGGTTTATTATGCCAAAAGACCATGCTGAGTTTTATGTTGAGTTAGGTACGCCTAATCAATTGCCTTGGCCAGGAAGCTTTTTTGTAGATTCCGCTAAAACAGGTTTTACCATTGGTGCCCGAAAAATATTTCCCAATTTTAAACGCAACTCTTTTCTGGAATTTTCGGTCGAACTCACGCAATTGCAGTTAATGGATCCAAGAAAAGTGTTCACCCCCAATGCACCATTTGACGGGCCTCAATATAATAGTTGGTATACCAGTACGCAAATCAGACAGGGTTATACCAGTAATGCACAAATGTTAGGCGCTTCCATTGGGCCTGGATCAAACAGTCAGTTCATGGGATTAAGTTGGAATAAGGGTTATAACAAAATTGGGGTTCATGTACAAAGGGTGGTGCATAATAATGATTTTTATAATTATGCCTATTTAAGTAGTGTTGGATATGGGAAGTCCAATGCATATTGGGTAGATTTAATGTCGGGATTAGAGGCACAAATAAATCCACAAAAAAATATTATCATCGCAGGTTCCATATTAAATACACAAGCTATCAACTGGCGTTGGCTAAGAATTGAAGACGATAAAGCGCGTTGGTCGGAACCCACTTCTAAAACACCGGACAGATATAATTTTCAATTTAATGTTTCTATAAAAGTGCTTATCAACAATGACCCTCGTTAAAAATTTATACATAAGGCTTTACTTTATGGTAATGATGCTTTATGTTTTTTTAAATAAAGGTGTTGCTTATAGTTTTTTGGTAGAATTTATGTGGGCTGCTGGTATTGTTTTACTTATAATGAACAGAAAGTCTTTAATTATAAACGTATCACGTCCTGTTAAATTATTGTTCTTTTTTATAGTCCTTTCTTTTTTATACATACTTTATGGGCTAACTCGCTACTCTTTGATAGATGTAATTAGAGACTCTTTTATTTTTCAATATGCATGGTTTGCATTTATCATTTTTTTATATCAGGATGAGCAGGACTATATTTGGAATCGTTTATTTAAAATTTATGCGTGGTTTCCCATTGTAGGTTTTTGTATTTTCCTTGCTCAATTTTTTATTCCATCCTTATCTGAATTTGCATTGTTTGGTAATATTCCATTGGTCTTGTATAAATACGGGGATATGGGCATACACTTGTTAATTTCAAGTGTATTATTATTAATGTATAGTGATAAAGTTGCTTCTAAAAAAAGAGGATTATTGGTTTTATTTATTGTACTTGACTTTTTAATTATAGCAGCGTATAGCAGGGCCGGTGCATTATCTTATTTAATCGGGTTGTTTTGTTTTATTTATTTTAATAAGGATGCCGTATTAAAAAGCCGAACCCGTTTTGTAATGAAATGGTTACCCTTGGTAATGCTAATTGTAATACCGCTGTATGTTAGTATTCAAGTTAATGAAAACTTTCAGGGAAGGTCCATTGGCTTTGACCAAATTAAAGATAATTTTGGGTCCATTATTGGCGCTGGTATAAATGCAAATTCAGAAAACAATGTTACTTGGCGTTTAATTTGGTGGGCAAAAATAATAGATTATAGTTTTTCACCAACAGGAATGTTTATTGGCAAAGGATTGGGAATAAGCTTGGCAGATTCCGATGGAATTCTTTCCTTAGATGACGAATTACGCTCCCCCCATAATTTTCATTTAAATATTATGGCGAGGTTTGGAGTAATTTTATTTTTTGTATGGGTTTATTGGATGCATCTAATCATTAAGCCTATATTCAAAAAACAGCTGGGTACTTTATCACTTGCTATTTCCTGTATTTTGATGGCCTTTTTACTCAATGCAAGTTTTGATGTATTCCTGGAAGGACCCATGGGCGCCATGCCTTTTTGGACCTGGGTAGGCTTACTCTTTATTACGGAAGCCCGTAGCTAAAGCCCAATTGAAAAATGGGTTCCTGTGTTATTTTCTTATTATAACTTATGCTATGGGTAAACTGAAAACTGGAGAATACATATAAGTTATTATAGTATTCATAATTGGCTTTTACTAAAACATCAAATCTGGTTTTTTGAAATTCAAATAAGAAATTGGGTTGTGGTTCGGCCTCGTATTGTTGCTTTATTGTCCCTGCTCCGCCTTTTCTTATTCTTTGAACATGTGCGTATAAGTTTAACCTAGGCTTAGGATTGTATTTACCAAATAAAACCAATCGGTCAAAGTTATTGCCCATCCAGTCACCCAAACTATATTCATACTGTGTATAAAACTGTGTTGGTAATAAATTACTATATACAAAAGGATTTACTCTAGTATACTCACCTCCCAAAGTTAAATATGGAACAAACATATCGGTTTTGGATCCGCCAATGGTGAAGCCCAATTGGTTTCTGGATTTTTTTGCATCCAATAAAGTAGCTAAACGTAATTCATCAATAAAAACCGTTGCAAATAAATGGGTGTTTTTAATTTGATTTCTGGAACTCAGTTGAAAAAAGTATTGTCCATTTCCACCTGCATTAATTAGGTAATTGCTTTTATTGTTATCATATATTTTAAACAAATTAATAGGGATTAAGAAGCCGGGATCCATTTTATCACTATACACGATAGATTCCCCCAATGCAGCTACCAAGCCATTTTTAAATTGATAACTTAAAGTATGTGTCGCTAAAAATTTAGGCTTATTCACCACCCTTATATCACCACTTACGCCACCTGAATTGATTGTATAACTATTGGCGGAGTCAATAATATTGCTATTGAGCCAAGCGTGCATGAAATTAAAGCGTAGGTTTTTAATAGGTTCATAATCTAATCGGATATAAGGATAGGATGGTGCTTTTTGATCTAACACAATACGTCCCATTTCACCATAACCCCATAACATACGGTCCTTGCCAAAGCTGATCATTCCTTTGTTAAAGCTGTAAGTAATATTTGCGCGTACTTCCGAATAATTAATTTTATGATCATTGTTTAAACC
>CANHIR010000132.1 GCA_947461015.1 Bacteroidota bacterium
CAATATTTTTAACGTCTTTAAATATGCTTTTAATTAATCCTTCAAACATATTTAAAATATCCTCTTGTTCTACAAAACTCATCTCACAGTCAATCTGTGTAAACTCAGGTTGACGATCGGCTCTTAAATCTTCGTCTCTAAAACATTTCACAATTTGATAGTAGCGGTCATAACCACTAACCATTAATAATTGTTTGAAAGTTTGAGGAGATTGGGGTAGGGCATAAAATTCACCTGCGTTCATTCTGCTGGGTACCACAAAGTCACGCGCACCTTCGGGAGTAGACTTAATTAAAAAAGGCGTTTCAATATCCATAAATCCTTTTTCATGTAAGTAGTTTCTTGTTGCTCTGTTTACACTATATCTTAATTCAATATTCTTTTTAACTGCGTTTCTTCTTAAATCCAAAAAACGGTATTTCATTCTTATGTCATCCCCGCCATCCGTATCATCCTGAATGGTAAATGGAGGGACGATAGAAGCGTTTAAAATTTTAAATTCCGCTACTTTAATTTCAATTTCACCTGTTGGGATATTTGCATTTTTATTGGAGCGCTCAATTACAGTTCCTTTTACTTGCAATACAAATTCACGACCCAATGGTTGTGCATCCAATTGTTGTTGTAATTCTTCGCCCAATAATAATTGGGTAATACCATAACGATCTCTTAAATCCACAAAAGTAATGGCGCCGAATTTACGGATGGTTTGCACCCAGCCAGCTAGGGTAACTTCTTTACCTACAAATTGGATATTTAAGGCTCCACAATGGTGTGTACGATACATAAAAAACTGTTGAAATATGTTAGGATTGCAAATATAACCCAATTCCTAGAAAAACCCCATCTTTGCAGCATGACAGAATCGGGAATAACTCCACAATTTCGCAGAATTATACTCTCTGGATACTTTTTTTTAACGGGTATTTGTTTTGCTAGCTGGGCCAGCAGAATCCCCGACATCAAGATGCATTTGGAATTAAGTGATGGTGCTTTTGGCGCTTTCTTGTTTTTTTTACCCATTGGGTCTTTTTTAGGCATCCCCATATCAGGAAGTTTGACTGCAATATTTGGTAGTAAAACCATGGTGCGAATTGCAGCTGTTTTTTATCCATTGGCGCTTATCAATATTTCCTTAGCAAATTCAACTACTTATTTAGCTATTGCTTTGTTTGTATTTGGAATGATTGGAAACATGTTTAATGTTTCTGTAAATACGCAAGCAACTTCACTTTCTAAGCTTTTTGAGAAAAGTATTATTTCAAGATTCCACGGATTTTGGAGCTTAGCAGGTTTTACAGGAGGTTTATTGGGGGGATTATTTGTTGCTAAATCTTTGTCTCCTTTTCATCAATTTAGTAGCATTGCAATAGTAGGATGGATATATTTAATTGCTACACAAAAATATTTAATGCCCAATGAAAAAAGTAATGCGCCTATTCGAAAAATGTGGGCAAAGCCAAGTCCATTATTATTTCAGTTTGGCTTAGTGGCATTAAGCAATATGATTTGCGAAGGCATGATGTTTGATTGGAGTGGTTTGTATTATAAAGATGTTGTTAAAGTATCAGATGCCTGGAGAACAACTGGATATATTTGTTTTATGGCCAGTATGACTACAGGAAGAATGTTTGCAGATGCACTTATCAATTATTGGGGTGCTAGAAAGCAATTAATGCTAAGCGGATTAGTGGTTACTGTAGGATTGTTAATTGCTGTATCTTATCCTCATTTAATAATTAGCAGTATTGGATTTGCATTGGTAGGATTTGGTGTCTCCTCTGTGATTCCTACTATTTATGGCACGGTTGGTCGCAACGCGGCACCAGGTCAAGCAAGTATTGCATTGGCTTCAGTATCTTCTATTGGTTTTTTTGGCTTTTTAATTGGACCACCCATCATTGGATTTTTATCTCAAGCTATTGGATTAAGAGCCGCCTTCTTTTCGGTATCTATATTAGGCATTGTAACTTTCTTGCAAGCACATCGATTAAAAAAATATTTATAAAATTCAATATAGCTTTTTATAAAGTAGCTTCCTCTTCTTTATGTCTTGGCTTATAAATTAAATAATAGAAAGCTAAAATGAGCACACCCATAACAAAAGGAATCATTGCCAAATGTTTCACTGTAGTATTTCCAAAAACAATGGTGTTGTCATAGCCTAAGAATTCACTACACATCCAAAAGGAGTTAGCGCTAATCCAAACGGTAATGGCAAGATTGTGACATAATTCAGAAACAATATTTCTGGTTCTCCAAGCAATAATAATTGAAATGGCAAGTGTTGGAATAATCATTACCATTCCAAGTGGTTTCCAAAACATACACCATGCAATATCTTTGAAAAGCCAAAAAACAATGTGTAAGTTTTCCATCTTTCGATATGCGATTGGGATATTGTATACCTGGTTTTTGTTAGCGGCCATTATTTGAATTTATAAAGATTGAAAATAATAAATTTTATCTATTCTCTTTTAAAATTTGGGCAAAACGTTCCAAACTTGCTTCTGTTTCAATAGCTGTTCCCTGTTCTAAGTGGTCCAATAACTGTGCTGTAAAATAGGGTGCTAGGGAGCATCCCTTTGTACCCATTCCGTTAATAATAGCTAGTTGTGGATAATTGGGATGTACCCCAATAAAGGGTCTTCTTTGGGTATTGGTTGGCCGAATGCCCGCAATATGATCTACAATTTCATACGGAAGTTTCAATAATTGGTCTAAATTTTGAATCATCTTTTCTTTAAATGCTAAGCTAGGAAGGGCATCTTCATAAGTCCATTCGTAATTGGATCCTACCCAAAACAAATCGGCCTTCCAGGGAATGATAGAAATATTATTTTTATAAATATTTTGAATTGGAAGCCCCGGCGCCTTTATAATAAGTGCTTCTCCTTTATTGGGTGCAAAAGGGAGAGATTTGAAATAAGGATTTTGCATACTACCAATGCCGTCACAGAAAATAATTTTTTCAGCAGTAATATTTTTCCACTCAATTTTATTTTCATGTAAGTGCAAATCTTCAATATTAAAATGTGCATTGATATAATATCCTTTAGATTTTAAATATGTTTGCCATGCTTGCAACATTTCATTGATATCTAACCAATAACATTCGCTAATCCCACCTACACCATGAGGTGCATTAAAATAGGGGGTCCATTTACTTGGGTCCTGTTGTATCAGGTAAAGATTTTCATGTGTCATTCGATAGTTAAAACTATCCTTCATTTGTTCGGAAGGGTGTAGTAAAATAACCGGGGAAGATTTAATAATATTTATCTTTAATTTTTCTTGAAGCGCCTTGTAAGCATTGATAGCGAAAGGAAGCAGGGTTTCAATCATCCAAGTTTGAACAATGCGTCTGCCCGTTACGGGGTTAATGACGCCACTTGCAACGGAGCTTGCACTTTGAATACTTTCATCGTTAATAAGTAGATAAGAAATCCCAGCTTGTTCCAATTGATAAGACATCCAAGTACCCGTAATACCTTGGCCAACAATCACATATTTAACCTGCTTTTGCAATACTTATTTTTTGATGACAGGTACTACAAAACGAATACTGTCTTTAATTTTATCGGCTTGAGCAACCAAGATAATTTCAAATTTCCCTTTGTATTCATCTGGAACCGTAAAACTGAATTCAGTTTCAAAAGGAGTGTTGGATATAGTGGTGAAATATTGGAATGGAAAAACATTCATAAACCATCCATCCACCGATGTTTGTGTTGCTGCATTTAAAAATGAGCAAGTGATGCTACCTGTTTTTTCAGCTGTAAAATTATGTGTAACCGTGGTAATTAATTTAAACGACTGTCCTTGTTTTAGCTTGTTAGGTGGGAGTGCCTTAATTTTTAAATTAGGAGATTGAGCATATATTTTGCAAGTCACCATTAATATAACCACCAATATAATTAAATGCTTCATATAACAAACTTACAATAAAAAATCCCTTAACTATTAAGCTAAGGGATTCGATTTTATTTTATATGCAAGCTAATTTCACCTGTGCATTATTTCTTTAATACTGCGGCCATTGTTTTGCCAATGTCAGCAGGACTCGCACATACGTGAATGCCACATGCAGTCATAATTTTCATTTTAGCTTCTGCAGTATCATCTGCCCCGCCAATAATTGCACCAGCATGACCCATTCGACGTCCAGCAGGAGCCGTTTGACCAGCGATAAAACCAACTACTGGTTTTTTCATATTGTCCTTAATCCAATTAGCGGCATCTGCTTCCATGCTACCACCAATTTCACCAATCATAATAATACCTTCAGTTGCAGGATCGTTCATTAATAATTCCACTGCTTCTTTAGTAGTTGTTCCAATAATTGGATCACCACCAATTCCAATTGCAGTGGTAATTCCTAAGCCTGCTTTTACTACTTGATCCGCTGCTTCATATGTTAACGTACCGCTTTTTGAAACGATACCAATGGTACCTTTCTTAAAAATAAATCCTGGCATGATACCTACTTTCGCTTCCTCGGCAGTAATCACCCCTGGACAGTTTGGTCCTATTAAACGTGTTGTTTTTCCTAATAAAAAGTTTTTCACCTTCACCATGTCCTGAACAGGAATACCCTCCGTTATACAAACGACCAATGCAATACCCGCATCAGCTGCTTCCATGATAGCGTCTGCTGCAAAAGCAGGAGGTACAAAAATAATACTCACATCGGCACGCGTTGTTTTAACCGCATCAGCAACCGTATTAAAAACGGGTCTATCTAAATGGGTTGAACCACCCTTACCTGGTGTAACACCACCCACCACTTGGGTTCCGTATTCTATCATTTGAGATGCGTGAAAACTACCTTCGGTACCGGTAAAACCTTGTACGATGATCTTAGAATTTTTGTTCACTAATACTGACATGTGGGCTGATTTTGTTATTTGTGCCGCAAAAATAGGTTAAATGCCCTTTTTTTACCCTTATTTTCCAACAAAAATTATAGGTTTTTTTATAAATGGCTTGCATGTACTACTTTTGTCCCTCGCAAGACAAAATTTAAAATTAAAATTATGGCAACAACTTCAGACATCACGCGTGGAATGATCTTAAAATTAGACAATAACTTATACACTGTTGTAGAGTTTGGTGAGAATAAAACAGCTAGAGCAGCAGCTAAAATCTGGGCTAAACTAAAGGGCGTAGACAATAAAAGATCTATTGAAAAGACTTGGAATAGCGGTGAAACCGTTTACCCTGTTAGAGTTGAGAAAAAGACCTACCAATTCTTATACAAGGATGACAGCGGTTATAACTTAATGAATAACGAAACTTTTGAGCAAATCGTAATGGCAGAGGAAATGATTGATGCCCCTCAATATTTGAACGAAGGAGGGGAAGTATTCGTGTTTATGAATACTGAAACTGAATTGCCAATTGG
>CANHIR010000133.1 GCA_947461015.1 Bacteroidota bacterium
AATTGTTTGGTAAAATTCAAGCTGCAGGTAATACGGTTGTGTTGGTTACCCACGAAGAAGATATTGCGCAATATGCACATAGAGTGGTTCGTTTAAGGGATGGTTTAATTGAAACGGATACCTTGAATGCAAACCATAAATAAGCCAAAAGCAAAATAAAAGTAAATAACTAGTGAATAAGAAGCCTCCTTTTGGAGGCTTTTTTCATGTCTGAGTGAACTTTATTTTATTAGTTTTGTTCCTATATAAAAGCAAGCAAAAACAACACATGAAAATTTATACAAAGGCGGGTGATTTAGGTAAAACATCGTTAATAGGTGGTACTAGGGTACCCAAAAGTCATATCCGAATTGAATCTTACGGAACGGTGGATGAGTTGAACTCGTTTATTGGTTTATTGAGTGATTTAATACCAACTGCTGAAATAAAAACAATATTAAATGAAGTGCAGGATAGGTTGTTCACCGTTGGTTCCTCACTTGCTTGTGATCCAGACAAAGAACCACATTTAAAAATTCCAGATTTAAAAGAAGAAGATATTCTTTATTTAGAGCAGCATATAGATGCTATGAACGCGGTTTTGGAACCAATGAAATCTTTTATTTTACCTGTTGGCCATCAGGCAATTTCAACGGCACATATTGCACGTTGTGTATGTCGCAGAGCAGAGCGTTGGTGTGTAAATTTGCAGGAAGAAGATTTATTTGTTGAGCCAATGGTGATTAAATATCTAAACCGATTAAGTGATTATTTATTTGTATTGGCAAGATACATCGGGCATTTAAATGGAGTTGCAGACCAACCTTGGAAGCCAAGAGTTAAATAAATTTTCCGTCTTTCATATGTAAGGTTCTATTGCTCATGGAAGCCAAGTGCTCATTATGGGTTACAATTAAAAAACTCTGGTTCATTTCATTTCTCAATTTAATGAAAAGATCATGAAGTGCTGCAGCATTTTCGCTATCTAAATTTCCGGTAGGTTCGTCGGCAAAAATGAGTTCAGGGCTATTGAGCAATGCTCTTGCTACAGCCACTCTTTGCTGTTCTCCGCCCGATAAACTGTTTGGCTTTTTTGCAGCCTTGTCCGCAAGTCCCATAAAATCCAATAATTCAATAGCACGATCATTTATTTTCTTTTTGGGTTGTTTTGCAATCCAACCCGGCATGCAAACATTTTCTAATGCAGTAAATTCGGGGAGTAAATGGTGAAACTGAAATACAAATCCCATGGAATGATTTCGGTGTGCTGCTAACTGCTTATTATTTAATTGCGTAATGTCCTGGCCATGAAACACAACTTCCCCTTTGTCGGCTTGTTCAAGACTACTTACAATGTACAATAAAGTGGATTTTCCTGCCCCAGAGGCGCCTACAATAGAAACAACCTCCCCTTTGTCTAAGGTCAAGGATACGCCTTTTAACACGGCTACTGGCCCATAATTCTTCCATATGTCCTTGGCTACTAATAGTTTTGAGGCTTGCTGCATAGTACAAACCTAGTAATTTCGTCCCATTTTTAGCAAAATTTAAGAATTTGTTTACATCCTGTAGAAAAAACACATTTGGTTGTATCATTTATACGGCTACTTTTGCACAAAATAATACGCTATGTTTTGGACTTTAGAATTAGCCAGCTATTTAGAGGAAGCTCCTTGGCCTGCTACCAAAGACGAATTGATTGATTACTCTATTAGGAGCGGTGCCCCTATTGAAGTAGTTGAAAATTTACAAGAGTTGGAAGACGAAGGAGAAGTGTATGAAAGTATTGAAGACATTTGGCCAGATTATCCAAGCCAAGAAGATTTTATGTTTAACGAAGATGAGTATTAAACGATACTAAAAAAGGGCTACCAAGAAATTGGAGCCCTTTTTATTTAGTTCTTTTTTATTCAAATAACATTAATTGAAGTTGTCAATTACATCCTGCTTTTTGGATACATTATCTTCTTCTAATTGTTTTTTAAATGTTGTTTTAAAATACAATAACAAAATTGTCAAGCCAAATACAACAAAGTTGGCAAGCATTACTGGACGACTTTCAATAAGATAGCCATATATGAGCCAAACGATGGTGCTTGTAATAACAATAAGGATCATAGCCATACTTAAATCCCCTACACTTTTTGATTTCCATGATTTATAAACCTGTGGAATAAATGTAATGGATGTTAAAAAAGATCCAAAGTATCCAATATTTTCAATAAGTGGGTTTGAGTCCATGATTTATTTTTTATTTTTTTTTAATAGAATTCCTATTCTGTAATGCCTGCTTTTTGCATGATTAAATCACTTACGCCCGTTGTAGAGTAACCTCCGTCATGGAATAAGTTTTGCATGGTAACCATCTTTGTTAAGTCTGAGAATAAAGTAATGCAATAGTTTGCACAATCCTCGGCACTCGCATTGCCTAATGGAGCAATGGCATTTGCATAATCAAAGAAATCGCCAAAACCTTTGATACCAGTTCCTGCTGTTGTTTTGGTTGGAGATTGCGACACGGTATTGACACGAACTCTTTTCTTTAAACCATAATGATATCCAAAGCTACGGGCGATGGATTCTAACAATGCTTTAATGTCGGCCATATCTGTATAAAAAGGGTAGGTTCTTTGTGCTGCAGCATAAGTTAAAGCTACTACACTTGCTTCTTCGTTTAAAGCATCCATATTATAAGCTACGCTTAGCATTTTATGCAATGACATGGCAGAAACGTCCACCCCTTTTGCGTAATAATCATAATTTAATTCGGGGTAAGCAATTTTCTTTCTAATGTTTACACTCATTCCAATAGAGTGTAAAACGAAATCAATTTTACCTCCAAGTATTTGTTGAGATTCATTAAATAAGTTAGTTAATTCTTCTACGCTTGTTGCGTCCGCAGGCACAATTTTTGAATTTGTTTTTTCAGCCAAACCATTAATTTCTCCCATGCGCATTGCAATGGGTGCATTGGTTAACACAAATGTTGCTCCTTCCTCGTGTGCTTTTTCAGCTACTTTCCATGCAATAGAGTTTTGATCTAATGCACCTGTAATAATCCCTCTTTTTCCTTTCAGTAAATTGTATGCCATTTTGGTGGTTTATTTATTAAGGTAAAAATAAATATAATAGCTGAGAAATATGCATAAAAAAGGCTAATTCGCCATAAGCTCCTGCGCATTGCTAATCGCATTTTTACTTGGCGGATCTCCGCCTATCATGCGGGCGATATGCTGCACTCTTTCTTCATTAGAAAGTGTTCTTAAATGCGTTTGTGTTTCTGCGCCATTTTGTTCCTTATATACGTATAAATGAGTGTTGCCTTTTGCAGCAATTTGAGGTTGGTGAGTGATACATAGTACTTGCCTGTTGAGGCCCAATTGTTGAAGCAATAGACCTACTTGTTTAGCAGGTTCTCCAGATATACCTGTGTCAATCTCATCAAATATCATGGTTGGTAAATCAACGGACTTTGCTACCAAGGATTTAATACACAACATTAAACGACTTAATTCACCACCACTGGCCACTTTGCGGATGGGTTCAAAGCGGTTGGTATTGTTGGCGTCAAATAAAATATCAATTTTATCTTGACCATATTGGTTAAAAGATACTTGTTCAATGGTTACTTTAATTTTTGCATTGGGCATACCCACCTGATGAAGTAATTGGTTCACATTTTTTGTAAATGGATCAATTTGCTTATTTCTTTTTTCCGATAATGCTTTTGCAAGCAAGCTCACTTGTTTATTTTGCTCAGCTACGGTTGCAGTTAGTTGTGAAATGGTTTCTTCTAAATTGAGTACTGCTTCTAAATCTTTTTCCAATTGTGATTGGATAACAAGCAATTCGGCAGTGCTTTGTACTTTATGCTTTTTTTGCAAACTATAACCTTGTGACAATCTTTCTTGAAAAGTAAGAATTTTATTTTCGTCAAAATCAATTTTATCCTGCCAAATTATCAACTCACTAGCAATGTCGGCAAGTTCAATTTGTGCGGCTTTCAATCTTGCTAAAAGTCCTTCAAAATCGGGCTGCCATTTTACGATAGATTCCAGGGTGTTACCAATTTGTTTAATTTGCTGCACAATGGGATTGTCAGCATTTTCCAATTGTTGAACGCTTGCATCAATTTGCGCTTTTATTTGCAATGCGTTTTCTAAAAATTTTAATTCTTTTTCTATCTCCTCTAATTCGTTTTCTTGTAAGTTTAACTCAGCTAATTCTGCTAAAAGATGTTTATTATAACTTTCTGTTTTTTCAAAAGCTTCTTTTTGTGCGATTAAGTCCTGTAATTTTTTTTCATTTTCTTTCCAAGCCTGATAAACGGCCTGATAGCTGGTCACATCCTTTTGTATATTCGCCAATGCGTCAATAACCGTTCTTTGGAAATCGGTATCGCCCAATGTTAAAGTATCAAATTGTTGGTGTAAATCCACCAATTGACTTGTTAACTGTTTAAGTTCATTTAAGTTAATAGGGGAGTCGTTAATGAAAGCCCTTGATTTCCCTTGTGCACTTATTTCTCTTCTAATGATTAATTCATCTGATAATTCAATATCATTGGCATCAAAGAAGCCAGCATATTGTTCTTTATTGGTTAATTGAAAAGTGCCTTCTATAAAACATTTCTTCTCAGCATTTCTGCATACGGTACTATCAGCTCTGTCTCCTAATATTAATCCAAGTGCCCCCATGATTATACTCTTTCCCGCACCCGTTTCACCTGTGATGACAGATAACTGAGTGGAGAGATCAATACTTAAATGATCAATTAATATATAATTCTGTATTTCTAATTTTCCTAACATCGCTTTTGCAATATACATTAATATTTTGAAGTCTTACGTTGCGCGTTTTGCAAAAAAAAGGGTAGCGGTTAGGCTACCCTTTTTAGGAATATGTTAATAATGAAGTATCCTTTTATAACTTCCCTCTTTTATCGGCTGCGATTACTTCCCTCTTTTATCGGCTGCGATTACTTCCCTCTTTTATCAGCTGCTGTCGCAGCTTCTTCTTCCACTAAAATTCTACCGCAGTTTTCACATACGATGATTTTTTTATGTAAGCGAATTTCGCTTTGACGTTGTGGAGGGATGGAGTTAAAACATCCGCCACATGCATCTCTTTCAACCGTAACCACAGCTAAACCATTGCGGTAGCTGTTTCTAATACGGTCGTAGCTATACAATAAACGCTCGTCAATATGAGCTCTTGCCTCAGCGCTTTTAACGTCTAATTCTTTCTCTTCAATTTCAGTATCAGCGATGATTTTTTCTAATTCTTCTTTCTTGTGATTTAGAACCCCTTCTTTAACGGCGATTGTTTTTTTAGCAGTATC
>CANHIR010000134.1 GCA_947461015.1 Bacteroidota bacterium
GTCAGCATGCTTTACGCCCGAAGCTAATTTTTCGCCATTCATTGCAAAACGAACCAAGTCGTCCTTTGAAAATGGATTTCCTAATAAATAATTGGCCCCTACCACCGCACCTGCACTACTTGCCGCACTGGAACCCACACCACTTCCTGGCTTAATGAGTTTATTTATTTTTACTTCAAAGCCTATTTTTGAAAAATCAATTAGCTCGTTATTAGCAGCTTCAGTTATTCCAGCATCGCTTTCGGGGTTCAACACCTTGTCAATAATACGATTTGCCGTGTATTCCTCAATCAATGCTATCAATGCAGCACCTGCTACATTCTTTTCTGGATCCGTTGGTAAATTGTAATCATCAATATTAATAATGGTAATGGCTGCATCACCTGGCGCGCGCTTAACCAAACGCATTTCCATTTCATCATATGGATTGTTCACAGCAAAGCCCAAGATGTCGAATCCGCAAACCATATTGGCTACAGTTGCTGGTGCTTTTATTTTTATCCATTGATTAATAGGAAACATTTTTATAAATATTTTTCTTTTACTTTATGTTTATACCCTTGCGGCTCTTATAATATCCGCAAACACACCCGAGGCAGTTACATCGGCTCCTGCACCCGCTCCCTTAATTACTAAAGGAAGTTCAGGATAGCGCATACTATAAAACAAAACTAAATTGTCTTTTCCATATAAATGATAAAAGTCTGAGCTTGGTTGTATATGTTGTAAACCTACTTTCGCCGTTGTCGTTCCTTTTCCATTTTCCCCAGTAGCTATATTATCACTTTCATACTTCGCTACAAATTTTAATTTGCAACCCGCTGCAGCAGCGGCGTCATATAATTTCTTAAAATGCGCTTCCTGCTTTTCCATTTCTGCATAAAAATCTTCTACACTTCCATTAAAACAGCTTGCTGGTAAGAAGGACTCGTTTACAATATCACTCATTTCTAATTTCGTTCCCGCCTCACGCGCTAGTATCATAATCTTACGCATCACGTCTGTTCCTCCTAAATCCAATCTTGGATCTGGCTCGGTATAGCCCTCGGCTTGTGCTTGGCGCACCACCGCAGAGAATGATTTGCCATCTGTTCCACCTGCATAATTATTAAATACAAAATTTAAAGTACCCGATAGTACCGCTTCAATTTTATTGATATTATCTCCGCTGCGAATTAAATCGTTTAAGGTTCCAATAATAGGTAAACTTGCACCTACATTGGTTTCAAATAAGAAAGAAGCATTAAATTCACGTGCTAAGCTTTTTAACTTCGCATAGTTTTCATAAGGCGATGAACAAGCAATTTTATTACATGCTACCACCGATACCGCTTTCTCTAATAATTGTGCATACACATTGGCAACAGTTTCATGTGCAGTAACGTCTACAAAAATACTGTTACGCAAATTGTTTTCTGTAATAGCAGCAATATAATTGGCAGTAGTACCGGTTGGCGCTGCGTCCAATTCTGCTTTCCAATTACTTAAATCAATGCCTTCAATATTTATTAATTGTCTTTTGCTATTGGCGATACCCACAATATTTATTTGTAAGCGTAAGCTCTTTTTCAAATACGCAACCTGATGTGCTATTTGCGCAATTAACTTGCTACCCACATTACCAGCGCCTGCAATATATACGTTTACTTGTTTGTAGGAGGTTTCAAAAAACTCTTCATGTAATACGTTAATTGCCTTCTTCACATCCGATGTGGCAATTACTGCTGTAATATTTTTTTCTGAAGATCCTTGTGCAATAGCTCTTACATTAATACCATTGCGTCCTAACACACCAAACATTTTACCACTTACACCTGGATGGTTTTTCATTTGCTCACCCACCAATGCAATAATGGCTACTTCTTTTTCTACAATCAGCGGTTCAACTTTCTGGGTGTTTATTTCTTGTTCAAACTCAGCGTCTACCACCAACTTAGCTTGATATGCATCATTTGCATTCACCCCTACACAAATAGAATGCTCCGAAGAACTTTGTGTAATTAAAATAATATTGATTTTCTTTTTTGCTAAGGCTTCAAATAATCTTTTTGAAAAACCTGGGATACCCACCATCCCACTTCCCTCCAAACTTAATAAGCAAATGTCTTTGATACTGGAAATACCTCTAATAAAATTAGTGTTGTCGGGAGATTCATTTTTGATAATGGTACCTGGATGGTTGGACTCAAAAGTATTCTTAATCCACACCGGAATATTTTGATGCTTTACCGGCTGAATGGTAGGCGGATAAATTACCTTGGCGCCAAAATGTGACAACTCCATGGCTTCCTGATAAGAAATTTGGGGGATCTCTTTTGCATTTTGTACCATTCTAGGATCGGCCGTCATCATGCCACTTACATCTGTCCATATTTCTAAAGCACTTGCTTTTAATGCTGCAGCAAAAATAGCGCCCGTATAATCCGAGCCGCCTCTACCCAATGTGGTTGTATTACCATCGGCATCCGAACCAATAAAGCCAGGAGCCATATATAAATCAAACTTATTGTTAGCAGCATCTGCGAAATAAGTTTGAATCGTTTTTGTTGTTAAATCTTTATCTACAACTGCATTTAAATAATTTGAATTGGTCTTAATTAACAATCTAGCATCCACCCATTGTTGATTTAATCCTTTAGATGCAAATGTTGCAGCAATAATTTTTGAAGATAAGATTTCACCAAAACTTACAATTCTGTCCTGCATACGATTAGACAATTCTTTTAACATGAATAGTCCTTCGCAGTTAGATTCTATTTCATTTATAGTTTGTTTTACCAAACTTAAGGTTGCCGATTGAGCTTGTATGGGTAACAATGCACGAACAGCATCCAAATGTTTTTGCTCAATATTTTGAATAATAGTCTTGTAAGCCTCATTTCCTTGTGATGCACTTTGCGCCAACAGCAATAACTGATCCGTTACACCACTCATTGCCGATACTACTACAATAGTTGGTTCTTTTTTTATTGATTCGCCAACAATGGCCACCACTTGGGCGATTGCTTCCGCACTTCCAACTGAACTTCCGCCAAATTTTAAAACTTGCATAAACCTGTTATTTTTAGTAGCACACTATTAAATAACTAATAGTATACTTACAATTATTCTTGATGGCTATATTAAATAGCCGTATAAATTGTCTTCTTTATTTATTTCGTTATAATTGATTTGATAGCGCTTCATATTTTCTATAAGCACTTTATAATCTTTATTTGATTTTAATTCCAAGCCCACTAAAGCAGGACCCGCTTCCTTATTATGTTTTTGTATGTATTCAAACCTAGTGATGTCATCTTCTTGCCCTAATACATTATTTACAAAATCTTTAAGTGCACCTGGTCTTTGTGCAAATCGGATTAAAAAATAATGTTTCAAACCTTCATATATCAAAGATCTTTCTTTAATCTCTTGCATACGTGCAATATCATTATTACCTCCGCTCACAATACATACGATTGTCTTGCCTTTAATTTGCTCCGTATAATCATCCAATGCTGCAATACTCATTGCCCCTGCAGGTTCTACTACAATAGCTTCCTCATTATACATTTGTAAAATGGTTGTACATATTTTTCCCTCAGGCACTAAATGCATATCATCAATTACGTCTTTGCAAACAGCAAAGGTAACGTCACCAATTCTCTTTACCGATGCGCCATCTACAAACTTATCTATCTGCTCTAACTCTACAGGATGCCCTTCCTTTAATGCGGTTAGCATACTTGGTGCACCCTCTGGTTCCAAGCCAATCATTTTTGTGGAGGGAGAATGTTGTTTAAAATAATATCCAACGCCCGCACTTAATCCGCCACCTCCCACTGGCATAAAAATATAATCAATAGGCGCGCCAGCAAGATTGCCTTCCGATTCCTTTGCGAATGCATTATAATCGTTCAAAATTTCAACACCAACGGTTCCTTGTCCTGAAATAATAGATGCATGATCGAATGGAGGAATAAAAGTCATACCATGTGTTAAAGTATATTCTTTTGCAGCAATGGCACAGTCGTCAAATGTATCACCCACTAAAATAACTTCCACAAAACTTTCGCCAAACATTTTAGTTTGATTTACTTTTTGTTGTGGAGAAGGAATAGGCATAAATACGACCCCTTTTACATTTAACTTTTTACAGCTATACGCAAAGCCTTGTGCATGATTACCTGCACTCGCACATACCACACCCTTCGCCAATTGATGGGGTGTTAACTGACTCATCATATTGTAAGCGCCTCTTAATTTATAAGAACGTACAATTTGCAAATCCTCTCTTTTCAAATAAACCCTGCACTGATACTTTCTGGATAAATTGGCATTAAACTGCAGTGGGGTATGATTAACCACCGGCTTTAATCTAATGGCCGCTCCTTCAATATCAAGTGCAGGCTTACTCATTATTTGATCATCACTCATCTTTATTATTTTCCAGGTTGGTTCTCTGGACGTAAACTTCTTACAGTTCTACCAGCTTGCCACATTTCACTATTATGTAATTCAGACAATTCCACTTCTAATTTTGCACGGTAGTCATCCTTGCTATTTAAATCAATTGAACGTGCAGCTTCAGCACCTGTTGCAACACTATTATACAAGTCAGAGAATACTGGTAAAGTTGCATCACGGAATTTTTTCCACCAATCCAACGCGCCTCTTTGTGCAGTTGTTGAACAGTTTGCATACATCCAGTCCATTCCATTTTCTGCAACCAATGGCATTAAGGATTGTGTTAATTCTTCCACTGTTTCATTGAATGATTCAGAAGGTGAGTGACCGTTTTTACGCAATACCTCATATTGTGCAGCAAAAATGCCTTGAATTGCACCCATTAAAGTACCACGCTCACCAGTTAAATCAGAATATACTTCTTTTTTGAAATCGGTTTCAAATAAATAACCTGAACCTACTGCAATACCTAATGCAATCACTCTGTCATGTGCTTTACCAGTTGCGTCTTGGAAGATAGCGAAGCTACTGTTTAAGCCACGACCTTGTAAGAACATTCTTCTTAAAGATGTTCCAGAACCTTTAGGTGCCACTAAAATCACATCCACATCGGCTGGCGGAATAATACCTGTTTGTTCTTTATAGGTAATACCAAATCCATGAGAGAAATACAAAGCCTTACCTGGCGTTAAATGTTTTTTTACAGTAGGCCACATGGCAATTTGCGCAGCGTCACTTAATAAATAACAAATAATGGTTCCTTTTTCTAATGCTTCTTCTATTTCAAATAAAGTTTCGCCAGGAACGAATCCATCCGCTACCGACTTATCCCATGATTTTGAATTTTTACGTTGGCCTACAATTACATTAA
>CANHIR010000135.1 GCA_947461015.1 Bacteroidota bacterium
AAGAAAAATAAAAAAGCATTCCAATTTCTTGGAAGGCTTTTGTGTATATTTATTCGCATACAAACAATCAGACCTTCCGCTTATCGAGGTTTCTTAATTTGTGTTGTATGTTTATTTTTCATCATTGTGGAACAAAATTAATTGGATGGAATCATTTCACCAAATTAAACTAACTCAATCTCAAAATTTACCAAAGAAACAAACGATTGTACGCGCGCTTTAATTTCTTCCATTTTAATTTCAGTTAATCTTTGTGTACCAAATTTCTCTACGCAGAAACTAGCCATCGCACTACCTAGGATAATTGCAGACTTCATATTTTCAAAAGAGAAATCTTTAGTTTTTGCTAAATGCGCAACAAAGCCGCCAGCAAAAGTATCACCAGCGCCAGTTGGATCAAAAACTTCTTCTAAAGGCAATGCTGGAGCAAAGAATACTTCGTTTTCATGGAACAATAAAGCACCATGTTCTCCTTTCTTAATAATCAAATATTTTGGTCCCATGGCCATGATTTTCTTAGCCGCTTTCACTAAACTATATTCACCACTTAATTGACGTGCTTCACTATCGTTCACCAACAAAACATCTACCAAGCTAATGGTATGCAATAAATCATCTAACATAATTTCCATCCAAAAATTCATCGTATCCATCACGATTAACTTAGGGCGGTTTTTCATTTGCTTAATCACACTACTTTGTACACCAGGTACCAAGTTGCCTAACATTAAAATTTCACAATCCTGATAGCTTTCAGGAACCACAGGTTGGAAGTTTTCCAACACATTTAATTGAGTATCTATGGTATCACGTGTATTCATATCTAAATGATACTTACCACTCCAGAAAAATGTTTTCTCCTCTTTTTTAATTTGTACCCCCTCCAAACTAACACCACGATTGGTTAATGCATCCAACTCGGATTGAGGAAAGTCTCCTCCTACAACCGAAATTTGTTTTACGGGTGTAAAATTGGATGCACACCATGCTATATAGGTAGCTGCGCCGCCAATAATTTTATCACTTTTCCCAAAGGGTGTTTCAATGGCATCAAAGGCCATAGAGCCAACTACTACTAAAGACATTTTTTTACGTTTTTTTCTAGGCGCGAAACTACGATTTTTAAAGTGAACTAACTAGACCAGTTAAATGATTGATTCTAATAGATATATAATTGTTTGATTATCAGAAAACTAACAAAAATGGTAGTTTTTTTGAAAAGATTGACAACTTTAAGGTTTCAAATGTTTAATTTTGCGCTAATAAGCAATTAATTTTCTATTATGGCAAGAATTAAAACCGAAAAAAATCTATCTCGCAAAGACGTCATTGTTAGCAAAGCAGCTCATTTATTCAGAGAAAAGGGATATAAAGCAGCAAGTATGCGTGACTTAGCCGAAGCGGTGGGAGTGGAAGCTGCTAGTTTGTACAATCACATTAAATCCAAAAGTGAATTATTACACGAGTTGGTTTTTAGTGTTGCAAATAAATTTGTTTTAAAGGTAGATGAAATAGAATCTGAGCCTATTTCTTCCCTACAGAAAATGGAAAAAATACTTCGTTTCCATATAACCGAAATGATTCATCATTACGAGGAAGTGTACGTGAGCGACAGAGAATGGAAACATTTATCCGATCCTTACTTATCCAATTATCAAAATCAAAGAAGGGTTTACAGAAAACGATTGGCCGCTATTATTGAAGAAGGAATAAGAAATAAAGAAATCAAAGCCATTGATGCACCTACCGTAGTGCTAATTTTCTTACATGCGGTAAGTGGGATTGAAAGTTGGCACCGTTCTACTAAAAAAATAACTGCAGAAGAACTAGAAAAGAACATGGTTGCCATTTTAATTGATGGTTTAAAAGCAAATAAATAAGGTTAACTTTGCAGCTAATCTTATACTGTGTCAGAAAGAAATAATTTTATTGATTACATCCGAATTTTCGCTCATAGCGGACATGGCGGAGCTGGATGCAAGCATTTTCTAAGAAATAAATTAACTGCAAAAGGAGGTCCTGATGGAGGAGATGGAGGACGTGGTGGTCATGTTATTTTAAGAGGCAATAGTCAGCTTTGGACCTTACTACACTTACGTTATCATAAAAATGTAATTGCAGAAGATGGCGAGAATGGAAGTAAAAACAATTGTACAGGTAAGGACGGAAAAGATATCATAATTGAAGTGCCATTAGGTACCATTGCAAGAGATGAAATAACTGGAAACATAGAAGCCGAAATATTAAAAGACGGTCAAGAATTTATTTGGCTGAAAGGTGGACGAGGGGGTTTAGGTAACAGCAATTTTGCAACCGCTACACAACAAGTTCCTGAATATGCACAACCCGGAGAAGATGGAGTAGAGGGTTGGAAACAAATAGAATTAAAAGTTTTGGCCGATGTAGGATTGGTTGGATTTCCCAATGCTGGAAAATCAACATTACTTTCCTCTATAACTGCAGCAAAACCTAAAATTGCCAACTACGCATTTACAACTTTAACACCACAGTTGGGTATGGTGGAATATCGTGACAACCGATCCTTTTGTATTGCCGATTTACCAGGTATTATTGAAGGTGCAGCCGAAGGAAAAGGCCTAGGACACCGCTTCTTAAGACATATTGAACGCAACGCCGTTTTATTATTTTTAATTCCGGCAGATACTAATGACCATAAAAAAGAATTCGAAATTCTAAAAAATGAACTCAACGAATTCAATCCCGAATTACTACAAAAAGAATTTATCATTGCCATAAGTAAATCGGATTTATTAGATCAAGAACTTACAGACGCAATTGAAAAAGAATTGCCAGAAAACATTCCACATATTTTTATCTCTTCGGCTATTAATAAAAACTTAATCGAATTAAAAGATATGTTGTGGAATGCCTTGAATAAACCTATTTAATTTAGAATACTAATTATAAAAAAAGGCCCACGAAATTCGCAGGCCTTTACTATTTAAAACTAGTTTGTGCTAGTTGTTATTTGTTTTTGCAGCTTTGCTACGCTCATTTTCGTCCAACATTGATTTACGCATACGAACCGACTTTGGGGTCACTTCAATGCACTCATCAAACTGAATATACTCCATACACTCTTCCAAAGTAAACTGAATTTTTGGAGTAATACGAACGCTATCATCAGATCCGCTTGCACGGTGGTTGGTTAATTTTTTCATCTCCACTGCGTTGATGTTTAAATCACCTGGCTTAATATGCTCCGCCAAAATTTGACCTGCATATACTTCTTCACCTGGTTCAATAAAGAAGCGACCTCTGTCTTGTAATTTGTCAATAGAGTAAGCAGTTGTTGTACCGCCACCTTTTGCAATCAATACACCATTGCTTCTTCCAGGAATTTGTCCTTTCCAAGGCTTGTATTCATTAAAACGGTGCGCCATTACAGCTTCACCTGCAGTTTGCGTTAACATTTGAGAACGTAAACCAATTAACCCTCTTGATGGAATATCAAATTCTAAATGTTGCATGGTACCCTTAGATTCCATAATCAACATCTCCCCTTTTTTCTGAGTGACTAAGTCAATTACTTTACCACTGTAATCAGCTGGAACGTCTACTACTAATATTTCAAATGGCTCATTCTTTTTGCCATCAATTTCTTTAATTAAAACTTGTGGGTTACCCACTGTTAATTCATACCCTTCACGACGCATTGTTTCTACTAATACACCTAAGTGCAAGATACCACGACCGTATACCAAGAAGCTATCCGCAGAGTCAGTTTCTTCTACACGCAATGCTAAGTTCTTTTCTGTTTCTTTAATTAAACGATCACGAATATGTCGAGAAGTTACAAACTTACCTTCCTTACCAAAGAAAGGAGAGTTGTTAATACTAAAAGTCATACTCATGGTAGGTTCGTCTACACTAATAATTGGTAAAGCTTCTGGGTTTTCAGGATCAGCGATGGTATCACCAATATTGAATTCTTCTAAACCTACCACAGCACATAAGTCACCTGAAACAACTTCAGTTACTTTACGCTTACCCATTCCTTCAAATACATATAATTCTTTTACTTTATTCTTTTTAATGCTGCCATCCGCTTGCACCAAAACAATATTTTGACCTTCTTTAATTGTACCTCTTTCTACTTTACCAATGGCAATACGACCTAAGAAAGTAGAATAGTCTAATGAAGTAATTTGCATTTGCGTATGTCCTTCCTTCACATCAGGACCTGGAACATATTTCAAGATACCATCCATTAATGGAGTGATGTCTTCACATTGTGTCAAGCTATCATTAAACCAACCATTCTTACCACTACCATAAAAAGTTGGGAAGTTTAATTGTTCTTCAGTTGCATCTAAGTTGAAGAATAATTCAAATACGGCATCATGCACTTCGTCAGGACGACAGTTTTCTTTATCTACTTTATTAATGATTACAATTGGTTTTAAATTTAATTGTAATGCTTTTTGTAATACGAATCTTGTTTGAGGCATCGGTCCTTCAAAGGCATCCACCAACAAACAAACACCGTCGGCCATTTTTAATACACGTTCAACTTCACCACCAAAGTCAGAGTGACCCGGGGTATCAATTACGTTGATTTTAACGCCCTTATAAGTAACCGAAGCGTTTTTACTTAAGATAGTAATCCCTCTTTCACGCTCTAATTCGTTGCTATCCATGATAAGATCACCAGTCTCTTGGTTATCTCTGAATACCTTTGTTGCGTGTAAAATTTTGTCTACCAAGGTTGTTTTACCATGGTCAACGTGGGCGATAATAGCGATGTTTCTTATTTCCATGTACTGTTTTGAGGCTGCAAAGGTACGCCGTTTACAGTCCTTAAAAAAACAAAAGAGGAAAAAAGGAGTGAATAGATTTACACTCGAATATATATTTTGAATTTATCTAATATATAACCCAATAACCAGCAAACCAACATATAGGATATGGCAAATGCCAAAGAGGCCCAATAAGGGGCAAAAAAGGAGAATCCGTGGTTGAAAATCCAGTTAAATAGGGAAGTATCTCCAACAGGAATCATATTTAAAACGGTAAGAAGTACTTCAGAAAATAGATAAATCACGAGCGGGTTTTTTCCAAAAACTTCAAAAAATCCAGAAAATTGTAACTGACGTTGTAATTCTATTCGGTAAATGATAGTTCCGATAATAACCATATCCAAACCAACGGTTAGCATCACAAAACTACTGGTCCACAATTTCTTATTAATAGGAAACTGATAATTCCACATAAAACCTAAAAAGATAAATCCAGCTCCCCACATTAATAAATGTGTTAAGCCTT
>CANHIR010000136.1 GCA_947461015.1 Bacteroidota bacterium
ATATAATTTTAGAAAATTTTTTATCTAATTGATTTTACTAGTATTGCTTCGTGACTAAAAAACAGGTATGTTTTTTAGGTCTTCGTGTATTGTAAAAATACAAAGAGAAGCAAATCAAAATAAAATATATTTCCTTAATTTATTTTGATGCGTCTAAAGAAAAAAAGTAGAAAAATATAGCATTTTTCTACTTTAAAAAAGATTTACTAAAAAGAATCAAAAAAGAGGATGCAGTTTTAATAATTTATATTTTATGAACCTAAATAAAATATAAAGAGAAGCAAATCAAAATAAAATATATTTCCTTATTTTATTTTGATGCGTCTAAAACTGAAGGTGTCGAACAGTTTGTCCGTTGTTGATTAACTGCTTCAAGGATTCTATTCCAATTCTTAAATGTTGTTCAACAAACTGTGCAGTTACTTTACTATCACTTGCTTCTGTTTTTACACCCTCTGGTACCATTGGGGAATCACTTACCAGTAACAAGGCACCTGTAGGAATTTTGTTATAAAAACCAACTGTGAAAATGGTAGCTGTTTCCATATCTATTGCATAAGCGCGAAGCTTAGTAAGATATTCTTTAAACTCATCGTCATGCTCCCATACACGTCGGTTGGTAGTATAAACGGTGCCCGTCCAATAATCTACATTATTGTCTCGAATGGTTGTTGAAATTGCCTTTTGTAATGCGAAGGCTGGCAGTGCAGGAACTTCGGCAGGGAAATAATCATTTGAAGTTCCTTCCCCTCTTATGGCTGCGATTGGTAAAATTAAATCGCCAATGGTATTTCGCTTTTTTAATCCTCCGCACTTTCCTAAAAATAAAACCGCTTCAGGTTGAATAGCCGTTAATAAATCCATAATGGTTGCCGCTCCAGGACTACCCATGCCAAAATTAATGATGGTTATTCCTTCGGCCGTCGCACATTGCATGGGTCTGTCTTTCCCAATAACCTCCACTCCATTCCAAGCTGCAAACATATTTACATAATTGCTAAAATTAGTAAGCAAAATGTATTTCCCAAATTGATCCAAGCTTGCTCCAGTATATCTGGGCAACCAATTATTTACAATTTCTTCTTTCGTTTTCATAAGCTTATCTTTGAGTCAGTTGTATAAAAATACAAATTTTAATTGTATGATCTCCTTAAACTACCCAACCTACCCATTTAAACTTCGAAAAAACGAGGTTGAGACTGATGGTAGGCAAGCTAATGGTGGCGCAGAAGATCAAGTAAAGGATCAAATATTCGACCCTTTTAGAAAAAAATGGATCATACTTACCCCTGAAGAATGGGTTCGCCAAAATATACTTCAATACTTAGTTCAAGTAATGCAATATCCTGCTGCACTTATTGCTGTTGAAAAATCAATACAATTAGGGGAACTTATTAAAAGGTTTGATATATTAATTTATAAGGAAGATAAACCCTGGATGATTATTGAATGTAAAGAAGCAAAAGTGACAATAAATGATAAAACGATTGCACAGCTATATCAATACCAACAGGTTTTACAAGCTGAATTTTTAATTGCAAGCAATGGACATGAAACGCTAGGTGCGCAAATAAAAATGGGGAAACTGCATGCACTGCAAAATTTCCCCGCTTACAAATAAGCAATTGCTTACTTTCATTTATTTAAACTTCCCTTCTATGGGAAAATTCCTAATTCAGCATAGGATGTTCCTACTTTATTAATGGCACAAACATAAGCCGCTGTTCTCATATCTGGAATAGTAGGATTTGCTGACCATATATCCATAATCTCTCTAGTTGCATTAATCATTGTTTCTTCCAAACCACTGTGCACTAAATCAATTTCATCTGGACCATGGGCAATATTTAGTTTTTCAGTTGGCGATACTTTCTTTCCAGTTAATTCTTCAATTTGATTTAATATATTAATGTTTGCATTTTCGGTAAATCTTTTCTCCAAACGACCATAACGAACGTGACTCAAGTTTTTTAACCACTCAAAATAAGAAACTGTTACGCCACCTGCATTTAAATACATATCTGGAATTACTAAAACTCCTTTTTTAGCGAATACTTCATCCGCTTCGGGTGTTAAAGGACCATTCGCAGCTTCCCCTATGATTTTAGCTTTAATACGTGGTGCATTGTTAACATCAATTACATTTTCCAATGCAGCAGGAATTAATATATCACATTCCATTTCTAATGCATCACTACTTTTTTCAATATTGGTAGCACCAGGAAAATTTAAAATACTACCCGTTGCCTTACGATGTTGAAAAACGGCTTCCTCGTTTAATCCATCCTTACAATATATAGCCCCTTCATATTCTGCAATGGCAATTACTTTAGCGCCATGCTCTCTAAAAAACTTAGCGGTATAATAGCCTACATTTCCTAGACCTTGTACAATCACATTTTTATCTTCAATACCTACTGTAAGACCCACCTTTGCCATCACATCTGGCATTAAGCATACTTCTCTTACACCATAAAATACGCCCAATCCTGTAGCTTCCTTACGACCCCTTACACCCCCTAATGAAATAGGCTTTCCTGTTACACAACCTGCAGCATCTATTTCTCCTGGCTTTAAGGACTGATAAGTATCTACAATCCATGCCATTTCTCTTTCGCCCGTTCCATAATCTGGAGCTGGCACATCAATACCAGGTCCAATGAAGTTTTTCTTTACTAATTCAGAAGTGTACCTTCTAGTAATTTTTTCTAACTCATAGGTACTTAAAGATCTTGGGCTAATTTTAATACCGCCCTTTGCACCTCCAAAAGGCACATTCACTATAGCACATTTATAAGTCATTAAAGCAGCCAATGCCATTACTTCATCCTGATTAACTGCTAAACTAAAACGAATACCCCCTTTACATGGAGACTTATGTTGTGAGTGTTGCACTCTATATGCTTCAATTACTTCAATGCGACCATCATCCATTTTTACTGGGAAGCGCATGCTATATATGCTATTACAAGCCTTTATTTGTTCTAAAATCCCTGTCTCCCACTTTGTAAATTTTGATGCTTTATCAAAACTTCTTTCTACACTTTGAAAAAAACTATATTCTTTATTTTCTGTCATAACATTCGTTTTATTATTGATGAATTTTATTTCTTTTCTAATTTAGATACTTTCTTATCAATGCTTGCTACATAAATAAATAAGCCTATTAAAATGATGGAAACAATGGTCATGACTAAATAGATTTTCCCATTTTGAACCATGAATCCTTCTGTGGAAGCAGTCGGCGTGTTTAATAATTTGAACATAAAAATATTTTTAGTTTAGTGGTTGCAATAGATTTATAAAAGCTCGTCTTTTTTTAATTGTAATAATTGAATTCGTATTCTAATGGTACTAACCCATACCCCAAGTAATGTCCAACCAATGACAGCAGGATAAAATACCATGCGCATGCTTGCCGACATGTCTTTGCCATTAATTCCGGGATTGCCGTCACTTCCTTTCCCACCAGGATGCAATGACTCCGTTAATCTTGGTAAAATCCAAAGTGTTGGGAACAACATGAAGAATGAAAATATGTTATAAACGGCAGATAATCTTGCACGCTTTTCCATGTCTAATAAACTACCTCTTAAAACGAAATAGGCGAAGTAAATAAGCAATGCAATGGCTGCACCATTTTGTTTAGGATCTCCTACCCATGGACTACCCCATTGATAATTAGCCCAGACAGCACCCGTTACAATTCCTAGTACACCAAAAACCAAACCCATGGAAGCAAATGCAAAGGAGTACACATCATGAATAATATTGCCTGATCTTAAATACTTTACTGCATAAACCAAGGAAACTAAAAATAAAATCATCATGCTAAACCACATGGGAACATGAAAGAAAAAATTGCGGATGGACTCTTGTAAACGATCATCCAACTTTGGGACTTTAACCAAAAAGCCGTAGGTACAAGTGTACAATAATAAAACAAAGGATAATACTTTCCACCATTTAGCTCTTAGCATAATTAATTGTTTTTGGACCAAGAAAACCTTAAACTAACAATTGTTTGCAAATGTATGATTTTTTGCAATCATATGTCAATTTGTACCGTAAATCTTAGGTTCACAAAATTACTGCTAAAGTTGTACATTTGCGTCCATAATTTTCATGCCGTAACATGAAGCGAACTGCCCCGTAAGGCTGTAGTAAACTTAATGTGGCTATCATCTTAAAATAATAGACACAATGAAACTTTCACAATTTAGGTACGATCTCCCCTTAAACCTGATCGCACAACATCCAACAAAACGTAGAGAAGACAGTAGATTAATGGTGGTAAACCGCCAAAATGGTCACATGGAAAATCGTCATTTCTCAGACTTGTTAGAGTATTATGATGACAAGGACGTTTTTGTGGTTAACAATACCAAGGTTTTCCCTGCCAGAATGTATGGTCGTAAGGAAAAAACAGGCGCAAAAATTGAAGTATTCTTATTAAGAGAATTAAATAAACCCAACCGTTTATGGGATGTTATTGTTGATCCCGCAAGAAAGATTCGTGTGGGTAACAAGTTATATTTTGGAGACAATGAGGAGTTGGTTGCGGAAGTAATTGATAATACCACTAGCCGTGGTCGTACCATTCGTTTTTTATGGGACGATGATGATGCGAGTTTCAAAAAAATGTTGGAATTCTTAGGAGAGACTCCATTACCAAAATACATTAAACGTAAACCAGACGAAGAAGATAAGGACAGATACCAAACTGTATATGCTAAGCACGAAGGTGCTGTTGCCGCTCCTACTGCAGGCTTACACTTTAGCAAGGAATTAGTAAAGCGCGCCGAAATTATTGGTATCCGTTTTGCAGAAGTTACCTTACATACTGGCTTAAGTACTTTCCGTCCTATTGAAGTAGAAGATTTAAGCAAACATAAAATGGACGCGGAGTATTTTAATATTAATGAAGATGCTTGTCGCATTATTAACACTGCTAAAGAA
>CANHIR010000137.1 GCA_947461015.1 Bacteroidota bacterium
ACATTCACGGAACATAATAGTCCAGAGGATATGGAAGCGTATTTGAACACAAGCTTTGCAACGGAAAAACTTTTAGGAGAATTGAACAATCCTAATTCAGAATTTTACTTTGCACAAGACGGCAAAAAGGTAGTGGGTTATTTAAAAGTGAATACCGGGGACGCGCAAACGGAGCAAAAAGAGGAGGACGCTTTTGAAATTGAGCGAATTTATGTTGATGCACAATTTTTAGGGAAAAAAGTAGGACAGCTCCTGTTTAATAAAGCTATTGAAATTGCCAATACAAAAAAGGCAGCCTTTGTGTGGTTAGGGGTTTGGGAGGAAAACCATAGAGCGCTTGCTTTTTATACCAAAAATGGATTTGTTCCTTTTGACAAACACATTTTTAAATTAGGAAACGATGCGCAAACCGATATTATGATGAAGCTGGAATTGCAATAGCATTATAAGTATGTATTGCTAAAACTAAATTAAAAAAGTATTAAGAAAGTTGCATTGGCACTTCCATCAATAAAATTTCGGCATCTTCACTTAACGAACTGAAGTTAATTTTTTCAACACCGCTAATACCAATACCATCTCTGGTTGCTGCTTCCACGCCGTTCATTAAAAATTTCCCTTTTAATATAAAAGCATAAACACCATTTCCAGCTTTTTTTATTTGGTATTCAAAAGTTTTATCTTTTTCAAAATTGCCTAAGTGAAACCAGGCATCTTGATGAATCCAAACGCCTTCGTCTTCGGCATTTGGGGAAAGCACTTGTTGCAACCTATTATGTCTATCCTGAATGTTTAAAGTAACTTGATCGTACCTAGGGGTTACATTCTTTTTATTTGGGAATATCCAAATCTGTAAAAATTTTACTTGTTCGTTTTTATTTTTATTGTACTCGCTATGTTGAATGCCGGTACCCGCACTCATTGCTTGAACGTCTCCATTTCTAATTACAGTGGTATTGCCCATACTATCCTTATGCTCTAAATCACCTTCCAATGGGATACTGATAATTTCCATATTGTCATGTGGATGCGTTCCAAAGCCCATACCACCACTCACTGTATCATCATTTAAAACACGTAAAGCCCCAAAATGTATTCGCTCGGCATTATAATACCCTGCAAAACTAAAACTATGATAACTATGCAACCATCCATGATTAGCCGATCCTCTAGTTGCCGCCTTATGTATTACAATATTGTCCATGATAATTATTTGTACCGCAAATTTCGACAAAATTTTATCAATTTCTACAATTTCATCAAACCAATCATTTGCAATACATGTTTATGTTACCTTTTTCGTAAATTTAATAGTATTAAAGTTGCTTTCACATACGCTGCGCATGAATTCAATTTTATCAAAGTCAATCAAAAAACGCTTTATGAAAAAAATAGTTGCCCTTTTGTTATTAGCTCCGCTTTTACTTGCAAGTTTCAACTTAAATGCACAACTGCCAGTGGTTAAAACCAATGCAGGTTTGGTGAGTGGGTCTGAAGAAAACGGCATTCAAATATTTAAAGGCATTCCATTTGCAGCGCCGCCTATTGGCGATTTGCGTTGGAAAGCACCACAGCCGGTAAGTCCTTGGAAGGACGTAAAAGTTTGTAATGCTTTTGGGCCGAGTCCAATGCAACCGGCACCCATACCATTTATGTGTTGGTCCGAAGAATATTTAATCCCAAAGGCACCCATTAGCGAGGATTGTTTATATTTAAATATTTGGGCTCCTAAAAAGTCCAAGCAGAAAAAAGCGGTTTTAGTATACATATATGGAGGAGGTTTTGCATCTGGTGGTGCGGGTTGTGACATTTATGATGGATCTGCAATGGCAAACAAAGATGTTGTATTTGTAAGCATTAATTATAGAGTAGGCATTTTTGGATTTTTAGCCCATCCAGAATTATCAAACGAGACTGACAAAAAAACTTCAGGTAATTACGCTTTATTGGATATGGTTGCTGCTTTACAATGGGTGCATGATAATATTGAAAATTTTGGAGGTGACCCAAGCAAAGTGACCATTGCTGGTCAATCTGCCGGTGCCTTTGCAGTGAATTTTTTAGCTGCATCTCCATTAACCAAAGGTTTAATTCATGGTGCTATTGCTGAAAGTGGTGGAAGTATTTTGCCAAGTGCTATTCGCCCTGCAATGCATTTACATCAAATGGAAGAAGTGGGTGTCGGATTCGCAAAAAAACTTGCTTGCAATAATATAAAAGACTTAAGAAGCAAATCGGCGAATGAAATACTAGCTGCTTCTGGCATGGGTTTGGTGGGACCTTTTGAAGACAACTATGTGGTTCCAATCTCCATGTTTGAAACCTATGCAAATGGAAAACAAAATGATATTCCAACCATTATTGGATGGAATTTAGATGATAAAATAATGGGGATACCGGTTTCTGCAAAACAATTTGTAGAGAACATTCAAAAACAATTTGGCACTAAGGCCGATCAATTATTAGCGCAGTATCCTGCCAACGACGATGCAGAAGCGGCTGTATCGCAAGGAGATTTAAGCAGAGATCAAACATTTGGAGTGCAAGGCTATACTTGGGCAAGCTTGCAATCAGAACATGGAAAGGCACCAGTATATGTATATAATTTCAATAGAAAACTTCCTGCCGAAACGCCTTCAAATGATTTTGGTGCATTTCATACGGGCGAAGTGCCTTATGCGTATAATAATTTACAAAAGGTAAAAAATCGTCCTTTCACCAAAGCGGATTTCGAATTGGCAGATCAGATGTCTAGTTACTGGGCAAATTTTGCAAAAACGGGTAATCCAAATGGGACAGGTTTAATTAGTTGGCCTGCTTATCAAAAGCTAACCAAGCAAATCATGCAATTGGATACAAAATTGGAAGTAGTTAAGCTACCTACCGAATCCAAGTTGGCAGTTTTATCCAAAATATTGTAATGATATTCCACTAATTGTCGCCTCCCTATATTTAGTTGTATCTTTGTAACTTATTAGCAAAACAAGTTATTTTGAAATTTATTGATTTAGGGTTAGACGAAAGAATTTTAGAGGGGATAGATGCAATGGGTTACGAGAACGCAACACCCGTGCAACAACAAGTGATGGTTCCTATTTTAGAAGGAAAAGATATTATTGCAGCTGCACAAACAGGCACAGGCAAGACTGCCGCTTTTTTACTACCATTATTACACCGTCTTTTAACCATGCCGCATACGGCGGGGGATATCAATGCAATGGTAATTGTACCAACCCGTGAGTTGGCCATTCAAATTGCAGAGAGTATTGAAGGACTTTCTTATTTTACCGATGTGAGTTCTATCGCGGTGTATGGTGGCGGAGATGGTAATTCATTTACTGCCGAAAAGAAAGCTTTAACAAGTGGCGTAGATATTGTTGTTTGCACGCCAGGTAGAATGATAGCACATTTAAATATGGGCTATGTGAAATTAAAAGGTTTAAAATATTTAGTGTTAGACGAAGCGGATAGAATGTTGGATATGGGTTTTAGCGATGACATTGCTAAAATCATAAACTATCTTCCTAAGGAAAGACAAAACTTATTATTTTCAGCAACCATGCCAGTGAAGATGCGTGAGTTGTCTAAGAAAATTTTAAGAGATCCTGTTGAAATTAATATTGCCATTTCTAAGCCGCCTGAACAAATTACGCAGAAAGCATTTGTGGTATATGAAGCACAGAAAGTGCTTATTATAAAAGACATGTTAAGTTCCAAGCGTTTTTCTAAAGTGATTGTTTTTTGTTCTAAAAAGCAAAATGTAAAAGTACTCACTGCCGAATTAAAGCGCGCTAAATTAGCAGCAGAAGAAATTCATTCAGATTTGGATCAAAAAAGCAGAGAGCAATACTTGCAAGATTTTAGAAATCAAAAAACCAATATCCTAGTTGCCACCGATATTTTAAGCAGAGGAATTGATATTGACGATATTGATTTAGTAATTAATTACGATGTACCCAATGACGGCGAGGACTATATTCACCGTATTGGTAGAACCGCGCGCGCAGCCACCACAGGCACTGCTTTTACTTTAGTAGGCGAGAAAGAGCAATCTAAATTTGCAACCATAGAGGAATTATTAGGTGCGCCGGTAACCAAAGGTGTGGTCCCAGCCGAATTTGGCCCCACTCCCAATTATGCACCAAAAACCAGTTCAAAAAAGGGCTTTAGCCGAAGAAGATAAAAAGGTTTTGGCCCTGACAATTAAAATGTATTTACCTTTGAAGTAGTGAAAAAAGCGTTTGTCATATTATTATTGGTGTTATATAGTGCCTCCACCATTGGAGCAACTATTAACATTCATTATTGCATGAACAAAATTGCAGGCTATTCATTGAGCAGTAAAAAGAAAGAGAAATGCCCAAAATGTGGCATGAAAAATACCGGCTGTTGCAAGGACGAGAAAAAGCAAATAAAATTAACCGCCGATCAGCAAAAGGCGGAATTGAATACGGAAATTCATTTCCAACCAGAAGTATCACAAACTAGTTTCATTTTTTCTCAAAATGTGGCTAATGCTAATCCACAAAAACAGGGCTGGCACTGCACACATGCACCTCCGCTCATAGCGCAAATAAACGTTCAAGCATTTTTTGCCACTTTCTTAATTTGATGCAATCATTAGTAAATAGAAATCTATTTGATTAATTGATTAAATGCATTAAAATGAATCTTCGTAAATATATATTGTTCATATGCTTAACTATGTTGAGCATGCCCATTTTTGCACAGGATGCAAAAAACGAAAAATACACGACCACAGCATTTAAAGTATACGGTGCTTGCGAAATGTGTAAGGATAGAATTGAAGACGCTGTAAAATCTAAAGGAGTTCGTTTGGGAATTTGGAATGTAGAGACCAAGCTTTTTTCGCTTCAGTATGATTCTACCATCATTAGTTTAGAAAAAATTAAAAATAAAATTCTAGCCGTAGGGCATGATGTTGAAAATAAAAAGGC
>CANHIR010000138.1 GCA_947461015.1 Bacteroidota bacterium
CGGAGTATTTTAATATTAATGAAGATGCTTGTCGCATTATTAACACTGCTAAAGAAAACGGCCGTCGTGTATGTTCAATTGGAACCACTGCAATGCGTGCAATGGAAAGTAGCGTTACAGCGCAACGTTTATTAAAACCAGCAGAGGGTTGGACAAATCACTTTATTCACCCTCCTTACAATTTTAATATTGCTGATAGCTTAGTGACTAACTTCCATTTACCTAAAACTAGTTTGTTGATTATGACATGCGCATTTGCAGGTTATGAATTAGCAATGGAAGCTTATAAAAAAGCAATTAAAGATAAATACCGCTTCTTCAGTTACGGAGACGCGCTCCTTTTCATTTAATTTTTCAATAATAATTTTAAGGCTCCGATTCATCGGGGCCTTTTTTATTTCCCCCTATTAGCATCATTTATTCTTTTGGGAAATTAATTTCCTGATAACATAAATTGCTTTTCCCAATATCAAAAATAAGTGGAATCATCCCATAATAATTTTGCGGCTCAAACAACGGGCATGCCAAGATATTATATTACTATATTTTACTTTTTTTTATTCATCTTTGGTTTATTCCAAAACATTTCGGCTCAAACTAAAATAAAGGATACTACCCAACCAAATTATTTACCAGATGTGACTGTGGTGGGGAGAAACAGCAAAAGCGATTATCAACAAATGCCAGAAATTGTTGGAACCAATATTTATGCTGGTAAAAAAAACGCATTAATTGTTATTGAAAATGTACAAGGAAATGTGGTTAATAACACCATGCGACAAGTTTTAGCAAAAGTACCTGGCATACATATTTGGGAGAGTGACCCAAGTGGCATTCAAATAGGAGTAGCCGCAAGAGGACTCAGTCCTAACAGAAGTTGGGAATTTAATGTAAGGCAAAATGGATACGATATTGCCGCAGACCCTTTTGGTTACCCAGAAGCTTATTACAACCCACCCTTGCAAGCGGTGCAAAGAATTGAAATGATTAGAGGGCAAGGTGCCTTACAATATGGACCACAATTTGGTGGGATGATAAACTATATCATTAAAAATGGCGCTGAAATTAATAAGCCATTTGCATTTGAATCACAACAAACCATTGGCGCATTTGGTTTGAGGAATAACTTCACAGCGATTGGGGGAAAGCAAAATAAATTAAATTACTACGGTTTCTTTGATCAACGAAATGGAAATGGATGGAGAGAGCATAGTGAATTTTATACTAAAGCAGGTTTTGGCACGATCACTTATCAAATGAGTTCAAAAATTTCATTAACAATTGAACTCATGCAATCCAAAATAAGAAGCCAACAGCCCGGTGGATTAACCGACCAGCAAATAATAAATAACCCCAAGCAAAGTTTTCGTTCAAGAAATTGGATAGATATTACATGGACTACCCCTGCTTTAATACTAAACTATCAAATAAATAAAGACACCAGATGGAATACCAAATTATATGGTACCATTGGTGATAGAAACAGTGTTGGTTATTTACTTCCCATAAATATTAAAGATAGTATCAACCCTGCCACATTGCAGTATAATAATAGGTTGGTCAACTTAGATCAATACCGGAACTATGGTCTTGAAAGTAGAATCATTACCAATTATGCTTTAGGAAAATTGAACAACACCATCTCCGCAGGCATTAGGCTGTATACAGGAACTACAAAAAGGCTAGCTGATGGAAAAGGTTCAACCAATAGTAATTATGACGTTTCCATTGAAGGTATTTTCCCAAGAGATATTCAATTTGTTTCAAATAATATTGCAGGATTTGTAGAAAACATATTTAGAATAAATAAACGCTTTTATTTAATACCTGGCATAAGACTGGAATGGCTTGAAGGTGCTGCAGCAGGTAGCAATGGGATTACCAATGGCACGCCTATTCCTTTGCAACAAATAACAAGAACTAGAACTTTTGTTTTAACGGGTTTGGGTTCTGAATTTCATATAAATGAACAATCAGAATTTTATGCGAACATTTCCCAAGCATACCGCCCTATTCAATTTGCAAATTTACAAGCCCCACCTACTACTGATTTAATTGATCCAAATTTGAAAGATGCTAAAGGATACAATTTTGATTTCGGATATAGAGGCAAGGTTCGAAACTATTTACAATTTGACATGAGTATTTTTTATTTGCAATACAATAATAGAATTGGAACCATTACAAACTCAAATAATCAAAGATTGGTTACCAATGTAGGTGCAAGCAATAGCCGTGGATTTGAAGGTTATCTTGAATTTAATCCAATACGCGCATATACCAATAGTAATAATTTGGATTGTATCCTATTCACGTCATATGCATATACCGATGCAAAATATAGTGCCAATCATACAGATGCAAATACAAAAGGGAAGCGGGTGGAAAATGCCCCTACTGATATATTTAGAGGTGGCATTAGTATTGGCATTAAACAATTGCTACTAAGTTTACAAGTAAGCAAAGTGGGTGCTAGCTTTAGCGATGCGAATAATACAATTGCTCCAAGTCCGAATGGGAATATTGGGTTCATTCCATCTTATACCCTCACAGATCTTTCAAGTTCATTTAAGCTGTCAAAAATCATAAATGCAAAAGCAGGCATTAACAATATTTTTAATGCTAAATATTTCACAAGAAGAGCAGGCGGATATCCCGGACCAGGAGCGCTTCCAGGAGATAGTAAAAACTATTTTATTACCGTTGGTGTAAAGCTATAAATTGAACAACCCTTTATTAACTAGTTGCAAGGTTTTTGTTTTATATGCACTTGGCAATAATAATGAAATATTATGAGGGCTTCCACCATAGCTAACCATGGTTACTGGCACTTCATTGATGGCCTCAAATAATTTCTTTAAAATGGAATCGGTTTTTGCAATCTCATTGCCCACAATAGAAACAATGGTTTGATCTTTCTCCACTTCAATAGAGGCAAAATTACTTAACTCATTAATGATTTCAGTTAAATGCTCGTCATTGTCTATGGTTACAGACACTGCCACTTCCGAAGTAGTAATCATATCAATAGGTGTCTTGTATTTTTCAAAAACCTCAAATATTTTTCTTAAAAACCCATAGGCTAATAACATCCTACTACTCTTAATTTTAACAGCAATAATGCCATCTTTTGCTGCTACTGCTTTCACTCCTACTGTACCTGCCTCCTTCTTAATAACAGTTCCTGCGGCACTGGGCTGCATGGTATTTAATAATTTTACTGGCACATTTTCTTGTTGCGCTGGCCAAATACAGGTAGGATGTAAAATTTTTGCGCCAAAATAAGCGAGCTCCGCTGCTTCATCAAAACTCAACTGTTCAATTGCCATTGTTTTATCCACTACACGTGGATCATTATTATGCATACCATCAATATCCGTCCATATTTCACAAACCGATGCATTCACGGCAGCTGCTATTAAAGAGGCTGTGTAATCACTTCCTCCTCTTTTTAAATTATCCACTTCTCCTTTTGCATTGCGACAAATGTATCCCTGGGTAATAAATAATTTCTTAGTTGGATGAGCAGCTAAAACGGTTGCAATTTTTTCTTTAATGGCTCCTAAATCAGGTTCTTCATTTGCATCCAACCGCATAAACTCCAATGCAGGAATTAAAGCATGATCAATATTTTCTTGTTCTAAATACAAGGAAAATAATTTGGTACTCATTAATTCACCCTGCGCTAAAATATCTCTATTCAATGCGTCACTTAAAGAAATTCTTTGTGTGATTTTTAAAAACTCAAAATGCTCATCAATAATTGAATTTGCTTTTGCTCTTAATGTATCTGATTTTAATAAATCTAAAATGAATGTACGATAATGTTTTTCTAAGGTTTCAATATGCTGCGTTGCCCCTGACTTATCTGACTTTCCTAATAAATCACTTAATCCTACCAAAGCATTGGTCGTTCCACTTAAAGCACTTAAAACTACAATGGTAGGTTCTGCGTCCTTTGTAATTAATTGTGATACTTGGTGCATGCGTTCTGGCTTTCCAACACTGGTGCCTCCAAACTTCATTATCTTCATAAACGAATATTATTGTTCTATAATTAAGAGGCTCAAAGGTAAAAAGTAAATCCCAAAACAGGCGTTAGTCTTTATTACAATGTAAGTGCAAATTTATCGGCGAGTTCAGTTAAATCCTTTACTACTTCATTCACCAATGGAATACCATTTTTCATACGCTCCCCTTCTATGGTTCTTTCAATATCACCTGCTACATAAACTTTATCATGACCACTTACTGGTTTAGCATTGCGGAATCTGTTTAACCAAATATCCATATTGGATTTAAAATCTTCAGCAGGTCGGAAAGCATCAATACGCATGGCACCCAAAAAATGTCCAAGGCCTTCACCAGGCATATTTTCAGGCATGGGAACATACGCAGGAAACGGTGGTGCCCAAGGTCCAAAACTAGCACCACTTAATACCCCACTAAAAATATCTACCATACTTCCTAATGCATATCCTTTATGACTTCCTAATGCTTTTTCAGAACCCAATGGTAATAAAGCTCCTCCTTGTTTTAAAATATGTGCGTTGTTACTAGGATTACCTGCTGCATCCTGTGCCCAACCAGTTGGTATAAGTTCATTTTTTCTTTGTGCAATTTCTAGTTTGCCATTGGCTGCAGTGGTGGTTGCAAAATCGGCAACAAATGGCGCTTCATTTCCTGCTGGCACTGCCACAGCAATTGGATTGGTACCTAACATTTTTTCCGCCGCATACGTTGGCGCTACTAATGCACTTGCATTGGTCATTGCCATTCCAATCATATCCTGTGTCAATGCCATCATTGCATGGTAACCTGCAATACCAAAGTGATTACTATTTTTCACACTCACCCATCCTGTGCCAACTTGCTTTGCTTTTTCAATGGCAATTTGCATGGCTCTTGGTGCAACTACAAGACCAAGTCCTTTATCGCCATCCACTAC
>CANHIR010000139.1 GCA_947461015.1 Bacteroidota bacterium
GTGAAGTTGGGGCAAAGTAGTAGTACATTGAGTGGTGGGGAAGCACAACGTGTAAAACTAGCCAGCTTCTTAGGCAAAGGAAAAGCGAATCAAAAAATGTTATTCATATTTGATGAACCTACCACAGGTTTACATTTTCATGATATCCATAAATTATTAAAAGCATTCAATGCTTTAATTGATCAAGGCCACTCCTTAATTGTAGTGGAACACAATACCGATGTCATCAAAGCATCCGACTGGGTAATTGACATGGGGCCCGAAGCAGGTGATGCAGGTGGAACCGTAGTTTATGCAGGAATCCCAAACGGCCTAGCCAAATGCAAGGCTTCACAGACTGGGAAGTACTTAGGATAAATTCTATGTAACTTATTGAAAAACAAGTGATTACAAACTAAAAATTTGTTTTTGCAAATTTTTATGTGTTAAATTTATAACTTAAAACAAACGCAATGAATAATACTATTAGTTATAAAGGGCTTATCGGATCCATAAATTTTGATTTAAAAAACAATCTTGTTTATGGTAAAATTGAACATATTCAAGATGTAGTTGAATACAAAACTGAATTTGCAGCAGAAGTTAAAAAAGTATTTAAAAAAGCCGTAAATACGTATATCCGAGATTGTAAACAATCCAATAAGAGAATAGTAAAGTTCTATAATGGCCGGTTTAAATTAAATATACCTCCAACTTTACACCAGAGGGCATTTAGCTATGCAATTGAAAAAGGGATTAGCTTAAATCAACTCGTTCAAAAAGCAATTATAAGAGAAATAGAGGCGGCTTAGTTAAAAGACATATCCAATTCCAATGCCATTAGTGATGCTTTCTAAATTGGATTGAATTCCGAAATGGAAGTTAATAAAATAATTATTCTTTTGAACCTGATGACCAATATTATAATAAAATTTTAATCCTGGTAAAGGCGTGTAGAAACTATTATCATTGGGACTTATATAAGCATTAGATAAATACCTAACTTCAAATCCAAAATAAGTGCCTGAATTGTTAAGAATAGGCTTTGCTTTACGAATTCTTCTATTAAAATTAAAGTAATAACGTTGTTCAACCGAAGCGTAGGCCTGGTATGAAAATTTATTTAAAAATCTTTTAACGTAAAAATTATTATTTAAAAAACTTTTTTGGTAATCGTCGTAGGAATTGAATCCTAACTTGCTTACCAAAGAAAAATTTCTTTTTTGCGACCACTCGTAAATGCCGGTTAAGATCCCTGTTCCCTCCGGAATGTCACCTAGCGTAAGCGCAGGGAAGGTTAAGTTAATTCTAAAAGTATTTTTCTGAATAGTCCAGTAAGCAGAATCAATAGATTCAGGAGCTAATTGCTCTTTTTGTGCATTGGCTATAATACATAAGCAAATAAAAAGACTTATAAATAATACTTTAAATTTCATTTAAAAGACATTTTATGATTAACAATTGGCTCATAAATATAAAATTATATCTCTAATGCTCCCATTCAAATATTTTTTCAACTTTATAAGTTCTCTTTGTATCTATTTTATTCGGATTTTTAGTAAAATGAATGCCGCTTGGCGTTTTTGAATTTAATTTTTCTAAAAATATTTCCTCGAAATGATCTAAAGAATAAACATATGCCTTAAGTGATTTTTTCTCTTTTTCAATTGGTTCGTTAATTTCAAATTCTTGATTAGTCGGATATTCAATACTCTTCATTTTAACCGAAAACATTTTCTCAGTATCTTCCGCTTGAAGAATAAGCCCTGGCAAACCATACAACTTAAAAGGACCGTATGGTAATGGTATTTCTTCTGTAAACCAAGCAATGTATCTACGTCCTCTAAAACTTCCTATTGCTTTTTTACAAGTAAATCTGCCTATTTTACGCTTCTCATCTTTAATTTCCCATTTTATTTTTAACCAAGTATCGTCTACTATATATTCATCTAATGCCGCAGATTTGGGGAATCTTAAGGTAATTTTTTCAGTATTAAAATTTCTGTAAATAACTTCTCCTTTTTCATCTCCATATTTTAAAGTCATTCCAATACCTTCTTTTTCTTGACTAATACCTACATTTTCTTGTTTATAAAATTTTGTTGAGTAGGATATACCAATACTTAAAGTATCATTGAAAAATAACCTTGTTTCAACTGTTTTTGCCTTTACGTTTTCATTAGGATATTTAATATCATAGATTATTAAACCAGATTTATTTTGCGCATTGACTATAGTAAATAGGCATAATAAAATGCTCGTATTGAATGCTTTACGTCTCATTAGTAATGTTAATATTGATTTGATTAAATAGGATGGATTTTGCTTGGTTCAAAAATAAAGTAAAAAATATTTGTCTAACTAAAAATATAGTTATAATATTGACTAAGAAATTAGTTAGAAATTAAATATACACCCAATGAAAAAGTTAACACAAGCCGAGGAACAAATCATGCAAGCCTTATGGGCATTGGATAAGGGCGGATTTATCAAGGATGTTTTGGAAGCCTTAGAAGAACCAAAACCCCACCATAATACGGTAGCCACTCTTTTGAAAATCTTGGTGGAAAAGGAGTTTGTGGGTATTCAAAACCCCAATAGAAACAATTTTTACCATCCCTTGGTGAGTAAGGATGCCTATTCGGCTAAAAGAATTGAGGGCTTGACAGAAAGTTACTTTGAAGGTTCTTATTCAAATGTCGTTTCCTTTTTAGTAAATAAAAAACAAATGTCTATACAGGATTTAGAATTGCTTTTAAAACAATTAAAAAACAATAATCATGACTAGTCAAAATATCCTTATTTATATGCTTAAAACTATATTCATATCAGCTATATTCTTGGCTTATTATTGGATTGCATTAAGAGATAAGAAATTTCATTATTACAATAGGTTTTATTTATTGACTGCATCTATAATGAGTTTAGTAATACCCATGTTAAATTTAAATTTAAATTGGTTTACGGTTGAAAAGCCTGTCTTGTATAGTTCTAATGAGATCATTCATTATATTTTACCTATGTCTACAGCGCATAAAACTATTCAATATAATTGGCTAGACTATTCTTTTTTTATAGCTGGTATTATAGCCATTATTTTATTAAGCATAATGTTTTTAAATATAATTAAAATTCAATTACTTAAAAGAAGGTGTGAGGTAACTCAAATGGAAGGGTTTGACTTTATTAATACCAACGAAGAAAATGCACCGTTTTCTTTTTTAAATAATTTATTTTGGAAAAAATCCATTTCATTACAAGAAGAAGGTGGCCAACAAATATTTAAACATGAAATTACTCATATACAACAAAAGCATACATGGGATAGAATTTATTGTCAAATACTTACATCAATATTTTGGATGAATCCATTTAATTGGATTATTCAAAAAGAGTTAGTTACTATTCATGAGTTTATAGCAGACGAATCAGCAGTTGGGGATAATAATGTAGAAGCGTTCGCTAAAATGTTATTACAGACCCATTATGGTAATCATTTTTTAAATCCAACACATCAATTTTTTTATTCATCAATTAAACGACGATTATTTATGTTAAATCAAAACAAAAAAACAAAATTCAGTCATTTACGCAGACTATTTGTTTTACCAATCACAATTTGCGTAGTGCTTTCATTTTCAATTAAAACTATCGAAGTAAAAGCTTCAGCAATTATTAGAGAAAAATTTGAAAAACCAAGTATCGAAAATCAAACTGTATCTGACACAATTCCTAAGTCAAAGACTTCTGATTTAAAAGCTGGTCAAGTTAGAGTGACATCCAAATCATCTACAGATACGCTTGTTGTTACAACGTCTGGAAGTAATAAAGAAAAATTCTCAAGTAAATTAACTACAAAAGATAAACAAATAGTATTAAAGGCATTAGAAAAGGCCAATGTGGTCATTGAAAAGAAAACCGAAAATGGATCAGAAAAATATATTATTGTAGATTACACTAAACCAACAAGGCCAGCAGTCATGCCACTTATTTTTGTAGATGGCGTTAAGGTTACTGAACAGGAAATGAATGCAATTTCTCCGAGTGACATTGAATCAGTAAATGTATTAAAAGGAGAACCGGCAATTAAAAAATACGCTGAAGATGGTAAAGTAGGAGTGGTAGAGATTAAATTAAAGCACAAGTAATTGATTTTCAGCATTAGTAGATTAGTAAGATAGTTCATATTTTTTTCGATCCCCCTGCATCTTTATGCGGGGGTTTTTATTTATTTTTTGTTAAAAACTAAAAAATTAGTTGTAAAACTAAATAATTAGTTATAGGTTTGTACTCATAAATCAAAAAAGGATGAGTAAACCGTTAACAAAAGCCGAAGAGCAAGTAATGCAGGTGCTCTGGAAATTGGAGTCTGCCTATTTAAAAGACATTGTAGATGCCATGCCGGCGCCCAAGCCACATAGCAATACCATTGCTACTATTATCAAAATTTTAATGGACAAGGGATTTATTGAACATGAAGTACATGGCAGGGTACATTGCTATACCCCTGCGGTGAGCAAGGAGGAATATTCTTCTTCCAGTATCAAAAATTTAGTAGAAGGCTATTTTGAAGGTTCCTTTTCCGAAGTGGTTTCCTTTATGGTGAAGCAGCAGGACTTAAAAGTGGCAGATTTGGAATTGTTATTACAACAAATGAAAAAGAAAAAATAATTAACATGATAACCATACTCTATTATTTATTGAAAGTAGTACTATGTAGTGCAATTTTATATACCTACTATTGGTTTGTATTAAGAAACAAACAGTTTCATCAATACAATCGCATTTACTTATTGGGCATTACTGTCTTTTCCTGGATCATTCCTTTTGTTAAAATTAATATTGTTCAACCACCAGTAAATACGGCACCTACAGCGTATAATTTTGCTAATATTATTGCAGTTGGAAATAGTAGTATTGATCAAGAAGTGCTAGTAACGAATGCGAAATTTAA
>CANHIR010000140.1 GCA_947461015.1 Bacteroidota bacterium
ATTTAAGTTGATTGCATAATGCTATTAGTTGTGCGATAGGTAATTTTTTAGTAGCAAAAGAAGCTCCAATTACCAATGCAATATATCCTGTGCGATGCGAAACAGGTAATGCTTCTTGCGACAATTTTATATTGGGAGGAACAAAATAATCCAACCCCATTCCATCATCCACAACGCCTAAGGGAGCTAAGGTATCCAAACACCTATTACTAATATGCCTATTTGGCATAAAATTTAAATGCAACTTAGTGAGCAATAGTTTTTGCCAGCTTAGTTTATTATAGGTCAATGTAGGAACGCCTAATGCTCGTTTAATTTTATAGGTTCTAAAATTTTTATGCAAATCAATAACATAATCAAAATTCGCTTCCTTTAATGCAGCTATTGTTTTGGAAAGGTCTTTCTCTAAATAATGAAATTTGTCGATGTAGGGATTTGCTTCAGTCACCGACTTCATTGAGGATTTGGTTAAGAAATGTATTTCCACATTAGGCAATTGTTGCTTAGCAGCGCGCATGGCTGGTGTGGTAAATACAATATCACCAATGGAAGAAAAGCGAATAAAAAGTAAACGCATATTGCAATAAATTAAGGAAGTGGGCTATCCATTTCCATATAATCTAAATCCTTGTGAAAGGTTTCCTCGGTATATACGAATGCAACTAGTGTAATAGTCATCACAATTGCACCCGTAAGAATGCCACTATTAACTACAGACCAACCTACTTGCTTTTGCAAAATATCCAAGAATAAAAAGTTAATTAATGGAAGCGCTCCTCTCACCATATTTGGAATGGTGGTTGCGGCGGTTGCTCTTAAGTTAGTACCAAATTGCTCAGCAGCCATGGTGTTAAAAATAGCCCAATACCCAGTACTAAAACCAAGGAAACCGCAAATGGCGTACATGCTAGTATCACTATTGTTAAATACCGAAAAGAACAAAATCATTGCTACCATATTTAAGCTATAAAATACAAGCAACGCTTTTTTTCTGCTTTTAAAATACTGACTCACATAGCCTATCACGATATCTCCAACAGCTATGCCAATATAGGCATACATAATGGACTTCCCTGAATCTATTAAATTATTACTATACAACTCAGAAGCAAATTTATTACTATAATTTACCATTACGCCAATCACATACCAGGTTGGCAATCCAATAAGGATGGCCTTAATGTATTTTGAAAACCTTTTTTTGCTGGTAAAAAATTGTAAGAAATTTCCCTTTGATATATTTGCATTTTTAGCAGATTCAAACATAAAGGACTCTGCAACCCGAATACGAAGTATCAATAAAAAAATGCCCAATACACCTCCTATTTGATAACAAATTCTCCAATCGGTTATTTTAATATTTCCTATTGAATATTGAATGTTCCATTGTTTGGTATATTGAAAAGTAAAATACGCAAACACTGCACCAAATAGTCCAATACCCGCCACCAAGCTTGTACCTAAACCTCTTTTATTTTTAGGTAACATTTCAGATACCAAAGTAATGCCTGCTCCTAATTCGCCGGCTAAACCAATCCCGCCAATAAACCGACAATAAGCATACTGATCAACGTTTTGTACAAAGGAGGTTAAGATATTTGCAACAGAGTACAACATAATGGAGCCAAACAATACCTTTAATCTGCCTTTTTTATCTCCAATTACCCCCCAGATAATACCTCCAATTAATAGGCCGGACATTTGCCAGTTAATAATATGCGCACTGTCTACTATAATTGTTTGGGCAGTAGCACCAACACTTAATACACTTGGTTGACGAACAATGGTAAATAATAACAAATCATACACATCCACAAAGTATCCTAAAGCAGCCACAATCACTGGCAAAGACATTAATCCAATTTGCTTATTTTTTGTCATACTACTTCTTAGATTTATGCATAAGTACTTTTATAATAACAGGTGCCGTGGTGATAAACACAATACCCAATACGATAACTTCTAAATGTTTTTTTAGATCAAACTGAAACTGATTTAAAATCCATGTTTGTAAAAAATGTCCTGCACATAACATGCTACTCACCCATAATATACAACCTACAATGTTAAAATACATGAACTTTTTTTTATCCATACGAACAATGCCAGCAATTATGGGTGCAAAGGTTCTTACTATAGGAATAAATCGCGCAATAACAATTGCACGACCTCCATGCTTTTCGTAAAACTCCTGCGCTTGCACTAAATATTTTTTCTTGAAAAAAAAGTTTTCCTTCCATTCAAACATAGAGGGTCCCACTTTTTTACCAAATACATACCCCACATAGTTGCCAGCAATTCCAGCAGCGGCAATAAATACCATGATGATAAATAAATTTAACCACTCATTATTAGCAGCAAATACCTCGGCAGCCAATGGACCCGAATAAATGCCTGCCACAAATAATAAACTATCTCCTGGCAAAAAGAACCCAGCAAACAAACCGGTCTCTGCAAATACCACAAATAAAATCAACCATAAGCCGCCATGTTCAATATAAAATTGTGGCTGCAGTAATTGACTCCAATGAAATGGCTCAAGCTGTGTGGCTAAAAAAAATAAATGATTCATCATAAATTAGCCTTGTTTTTGTTCTTCTAACTCACCCTCCCATTTACTCACAACAGCAGTTGCTAAGCTATTTCCCAATACATTGGTTGCCGTTCGGAACATGTCACAAAAATGATCAATAGGTAAAATTAAAGCAATCCCAATAGCAGGGATATTAAACATGGTACAAGTTGCAGCAACTACAACCAAGGATGCACGTGGCACACCTGCAATACCCTTGCTTGTTAACATTAACACTAGTAACATGGTAAGTTGCGTCCCAATATCTAAGTGAATGCCATATGCTTGGGCAATAGCCATGCTCGCAAAAGTCATATACATCATACTTCCATCTAAATTAAAGGAGTAACCTAGTGGCAATATAAAAGACACAATTTTATCCTTGCAACCAAAGCGTTCTAACTCTTCCGTTAATTTAGGAAAAACCGCTTCACTGCTGGTAGTACTAAATGCAATGATTAAAGGATTGGAAATAATTTTCAACAGGGAAGGCATACGTTTTCTAAGAATGATAAATCCAATTCCAATTAGCACCACCCATAATACGCCAATGCCTATTAAGAAATATAGGAAGTATTTTAAATAGAACACAAATATACTAAGTCCCTTTGTAGCAATTACTGCTGCCAATGCACCAAATACACCTAAGGGTGCAAAATTCATTACATAGCCCACCATTTTCAAAATTATGTGAGAAGCAGCATCAAACGCTTTTACAAGTCCTTTTGCTTTTTCGCCCATGGCTGCTGCAGCTACCCCAAAGAAGATACTAAAAATCACAATTTGTAAAATTTCGTTGGTGGCCATTGCCTCAAAAATACTTTTTGGGAAAACGTGTTCAATAAAACCACCTACACTAAATGAAGATGTCTTGCCAATTAATTCTTTTGCACCAGAAGTATCCGCATTGGATAAGGTAATGCCCTTTCCAGGTTCAAATATATTTACTAGAACCAATCCAATTAACAAACTCACAAGGGAGGCAGTGATAAACCAAAGCATGGCTTTCCCTCCAACCCTACCCACTGTTTTAAGGTCCCCCAATTTTGCAATCCCCACTACAAGGGTAGTGAAAACCAAAGGAGCAATAATCATTTGAATTAACCTAAGAAAAATAGTGGTTAAAAGTTTTACATTTTTAGAAAATGCCTCGATGGTTGCGGGCTTCGCTTGCTCATGTATAATATAACCCAAAATAGCGCCTGCTATCATGGCTATGATAATATACAACGTGAGTTTATTAGATTTTTTCATATGTTGTTAGTACTGCAATATAAGACTAATGTCACAAAAAAAATACCCGAAAAATTGGGTTCAATTTTACATAAAATGGGCTATTTTTTGAGAAAAAAGTGCTATTTTTCAACTTATATTGAAACTGTTCATTAACCCAATAGGATTGATCATTCAAACTTATTATTAACTCAAAAAAAACACTATGAGTTTATTTAGAAAAAAAGATCTTGGTGCCATGCTGGCTCAAGCCGAAGATGGAGGGAAAGGTTTAAAACGTACCCTAGGTGCTGGAAATTTAATTGCACTTGGTGTAGGAGCTATTATAGGTGCTGGCTTATTTGTTAGAACCGCTGCGGCTGCAGGACAAGCTGCAGGACCAGCTGTAACTATTTCATTTATTGTAGCTGCTATTGGATGTGCTTTTGCTGGTTTATGTTATGCAGAATTTGCTGCTATGATTCCTATTTCAGGAAGTGCTTACGCCTACTCTTATGTTACCATGGGTGAAACCGTAGCATGGATTATTGGCTGGGCATTGATCATGGAATACGCTTTAGGTGCCGCAACGGTTTCTATTGCATGGAGTGAGTATTTAAACAAATTATTAGGTGACCGAATACCTTATGAATGGTGTCATTCCCCTTTTGAGAGCAAAACAATTGGCAATGTTTTACATCACGGTATTATCAACGCGCCAGCATTGGTAATCTTATTAATGTTAACCTTGTTACTTATTAAAGGAACACAAGAATCTGCAATTGTTAATGCGGTTATCGTATTTATTAAAGTTGCCATTGTATTAATTTTTATTGTTGTTGGCTGGCAGTTTATGAAAGCCTCAAATCATACACCTTACTTAATTCCCGCCGGTCATGCGCCTGTAATGGATCATGGTAAAGAGGTTGCAAATTATGACGGTGTATTTAAGCATGGATGGGGTGGCGTATTAGGTGGTGCTGCAATTGTGTTTTTTGCATTCATTGGTTTTGACGCAGTATCTACTGCAGCGCAGGAAGCAAAAAATCCAAAAAGAGATATGCCAATTGGTATCCTCGGATCTTTAGCAGTTTGTACTATCTTATATATATTA
>CANHIR010000141.1 GCA_947461015.1 Bacteroidota bacterium
AATGGCAAAGGTGATGTGTTAAAAATGTTGTCCGAAGCCTGCAAAAAACAAGGCATTGAAATGGGTGTTTACATCTCTCCTTGGGACAGAAATCACCCGGACTATGGAACACCAAAATACAATGAGGTATATATCAATACCATGAAGGAATTGCTTACTGGTTATGGGAAATTTTTTGAGCTATGGTGGGACGGCGCCAACGGCGAGGGCCCAAACGGGAAAAAACAAGTTTATGATTTTACCCGATTTAAAGACAGTGCTTTAGCCTATCAACCACAGTTAGTAATATTTAGTGATATTGGCCCACATGTTAGATGGGTAGGTAATGAAAATGGAATTATTAATGAAACCAATTGGAATTTATTAGATACTGCCGGATTTAAAAGAGGTGAAGGTGCACCTCCCAATGACACATTAAACCGGGGTAATTATAATGGCAAAAACTGGATTGGTGCCGAGGCCGATGTTTCTATTCGAAAAGGATGGTTTTTTCATCCTGGTGAAGACAATACGGTTAAGTCCGGCGCCACTTTGTTTGATTTGTATTTAAAATCGGTAGGTCGTGGGGGTAATATGTTGTTGAATGTACCGCCTAATAGAGCAGGACTAATTTCAAGTGTTGACTCTGCTGCCTTAATGAATTTTAAAAAGATAAGAGACGAAGCTTTTGCAAACAATGTTTTAAAAGGTGCTAAAGTTTTAAAAACAAAAGACGCAATTGAAATTCATTTAGCAAATGAAATAAGTTTAAATACATTGATATTGAAAGAAAAAATTAGTCAAGGACAAAGAGTGGTTGCTTTTGAAATAACAGGTAGCGATAATTTAAAAATGTACGACCCCATTATTTCAGGTACAACCATTGGTCATAAACGAATTTTGCAGTTCCCCACTAAAAAATTAAAATATCTACGCATTAAAATCACTAAATACAAAGCAACTCCTATAATAAGCGATGTTGAAGGGTATTTAGTGCCTTAACCCCATTTGATATAGATTATTTATCTTTGTAAAAAATAAGCAAAATGGCCAATCCAGCAATTGTAGGTATTATCATGGGAAGCGATAGTGATTTAAACATTATGCAGGCAGCTGCAGATGTTTTAAAAACTTTTAATATCCCTTTTGAACTTACGGTAGTGTCGGCCCATAGAACTCCCGAGCGTATGGTTGAATATGCAAAAAATGCGCGCAAGCGAGGCTTAAAAGTAATCATTGCTGGCGCTGGTGGTGCAGCACATTTGCCAGGTATGGTGGCAGCCATAACTAGCTTACCTGTCATTGGTGTTCCTATTAAATCCAGTAATTCTATAGATGGATGGGATTCGGTATTATCCATATTACAAATGCCAGGTGGTGTACCTGTTGCAACCGTTGCTTTAAATGGTGCAAAAAACGCTGGTTTATTAGCAGCTCAAATTATTGGAAGTTCCGATGCAGCTATTGGCAATGCCATGGAAGATTATAAAAGCAATATGGAAGCAGAAGTATTAGCGAAGGTGGAAAAAATGAAAGGAGATTTCAACAACGAATTTGATAACTAATAGTGCTCTTTATTCCTGGGCAAAAACTATGGTAAAGCTTTGTCCCATGGTATTTGAATTTTCTAATACCGCTTCCACCCAAGCCCAACCATAATCCCCTACCCATTCTGCAAAATTGTCCACTCTTTCTTGTATACTATTTTCCGGGAATAAGGCTTTTTTAATATGATGTATTCGCTCAATTGCAACGGCTAGTTTGCGTTTTTCAGCTTTAAGCATTTTCTTTTCTAGTTCTTCCATTTTTTTAGCAGACTGCACCAATAAGTTAAGCGAATGTGCCCCTAAGGTTGAATCCACTTTTTCTACTTGTTCTTTAATGCGATTGTATAAAGCAGATAACTCCATCATTGAAGCCGACAACGATAACTCATTTTTAGTATTTGCTTTAACATAAGCAGCTTCTAAATTTAGTAAAGGCTCAAATAAATCGTTTACACTAAATCCCATCTCCACCCATTGTTTAGCCATTTTTTCTTTAAGGAACAAAAAGGAGTTTCTTAATTGCAAAACAGGATAATGCACATTTGCAGCGGCAAATACATTTTTCAATTCCATCCAATAAGCCAACTCTCCACCCCCTCCTATAAATACCACTCCTGGTAAAATAGTTTCTTGATACAATCCCCTTAATATAACATTGGGACTAAAGCGATCTGGATGAGCATGTAATTCTGCTATTATTTCTTTCTGTGTAAAAGTTAAATTGGTATCTACAATTGAATATACTCCATTGTTTACTTCTATACGCGCCCGCGTATTGTCTTTTAAATAAAATAAATTAATGGAACGCCCTTCGGTTTGCACATGATATTGTTCACGTAATTTAGAAAGGGTTGGCTGTAATGCTTGACTAGAAAATTGTGTTAACAATTCTTTTTCCATAACGGATACAAAACATGTTTTTAATTTTGCATCATCGGGCTGAATGACCACCAGTCCATATTGTCCAAAATAGCTATGCACCAAACTTAAAGTAGCCTCGTTAATGGTAACTCCTTTTTTATATGCATTTTTTAATGCATCCATGGCATCCTTGCCATGCGTTTTAACGGACCAATACCCTTCTATGTCTTTTAATAAACTTACTAAGGCATCATCCACTTTCATTCTGCCAATGGCTCCAGTTTGTTTGGTAGTCCATTGCTTTTTGTCTCCCCCTAAATAAAAACTACCCACTTCATCAATATCCGCATCCTCTGAGCCCATATAATAAACGGGCACATAATTATTTTGAGGAAACTGCTTTTTTAAATCTGCCGCCAATTGAATGGCATGAATAATTTTATAAAAAAAGTATAAGGGACCAGTAAAAATATTAGGCTGATGCGCTGTTGTAACCACAAATGTATTATCCGCTAACAATAAATCTACATTTTCACTCACGGCTTTTGTGGAAGGAATTTTCTTGTATTGCTCCTTTAACACTTCCACAAGTAAGTGTCTATTTATGGTAAACGCTTTTCTTTCTTCAACTGCTTTTTTAACACCTTCAAAACTGGGTGCATATGCAACAAAATCCATGGCAGTTGGTTTTGCATCAACATAATCTCTCACCAATTGCGAGAACAAACCAGTTGTTTGATTAGGTATTTGAGTAGCAGTAAATTTCATAAAATTTGCAGAGGGCTCCTTTAGGAGATTAGAACGCAAATTAAGATAAAAATGATACATTTGGTATCGTATTGCCTAACCAAACACTAAATTCTCATATATGGAAACTTATGGTAAAATATTAATCATTGCCATGCCCCTATTCCTATTGCTTGTATTGTTTGAAAAGTGGTATGGATGGCGCAAAGGATTTGATACAGTAAAAACCTTGGATATGGTTTCCAGCCTTAGCTCGGGAGTTACCAATTCCACCAAGGATGTGTTGGGTTTAAGTATTGCCATTATAAGTTACGGTTGGCTCGTAAAACATTTAGCTATCACCAAAATTGAAGCAACTTGGGCGCTTTACCTTATTGCTTTTTTTGCATTGGATTTTGCTGGCTATTGGATACACCGATTAGCACACTCTGTTAATTTTTTCTGGAATAATCACATAGTACACCACAGCAGTGAGGAATATAATTTGGCCTGTGCCTTAAGACAAAGCATATCTTCATTTATAAAAATATATGCAGTGCTATTAATCCCAGCTGCCATATTGGGTGTACCCGAAAAGGTTATTGCAGTCGTAGCTCCCTTGCATTTATTTGCACAGTTTTGGTATCATACAAGGCATATTGGGAAAATGGGAATATTGGAATACATAATTGTAACTCCTTCTCACCATAGAGTACACCATGCCATTAACCCTGAATATTTAGATAAGAACTATGCACAAATTTTTATTTTTTGGGACAGATTGTTTGGCACTTTTCAGGAAGAACAAGAAAATATTCCAGCAGTATATGGCGTAACCCGCCCTGTGCGCACTTGGAACCCCATTAAAATTAATTTTATGCATATGTGGCTATTAATAAAAGACGCATGGCATACTAAAAGTTGGAAGGACAAATTTCGTATATGGTTAATGCCATTGGGATGGAGACCATCAGACGTAACTGAAAAATATCCTGTATATAAAATTGAAGATGTGTATGATTTTGATAAGTACAATACACCCTCTTCAAAAGGAATCCAAGCTTATTTGTGGGCACAGTTAATTTGCATGTTACTACTTGTAAGCTATTTATTTGCCAATGTTGCAATGATTAAAGAAATTGGTTTTGAAAACTTATTTATTTATGGAGGCTTTATTTTTATTCAGGTATATGCACTTACAGAATTTATGGACCGCGCAAAATATGCCTGGGCTTTAGAACTAGTAAAAAATATAGCTTGTGTTGTTTATATTTCCCAAACAGGGCAATGGTTTGGATCTAATAGTATTTCAAATGTAATTGCGCCAGTATTAATTGGATACTTTGTAACAAGTACCATTGCAGTGTATTATTTATCAAAAACACCAATAGACCCAAGCACTAAATTGTATATTGTTAAGTAGCTTAAATAAAATAATTTCTATTTTATACCAATTCGCCTTCTAAATCATAGTCATAAGCCTTGGTGATTTTAACCATTACCATGTCACCAGACTTTAAACGCTTATTGGTATTAATCACAACTTCATTGTCCACTTCAACACTATCAAATTGAGTGCGCCCTAACCAACGGCCTGCTTCTTTTTTGTCCACAATTACTTTCATAACCAACCCTTCCTTTGCTTGGTTAATGGCAAGACT
>CANHIR010000142.1 GCA_947461015.1 Bacteroidota bacterium
CTAGTAATTGGAAGTAATACATTTACAGAAAAAAGAAAACGGTAATCTTCAATTTTAATTTACAACAAACAATATTCAATACTTTATAATTCACCATTATGTCTATCGTTAAAGTAGGTTTAGTTCAAATGACTTGTAGTGCAGATGTTGCAGCAAACAAGCAAAAAGCCATTGAAAAAATTAAAGAAGCTGCTAAGCAAGGTGCTAATATTGTTTGCTTACAGGAATTATATACTTCTTTATATTTCTGCGATGTGGAAGCCTATGAAAATTTTAAATTAGCAGAACCTATACCTGGTAAAACCACAGATGAACTATCCTTGTTGGCTAAAGAACTAGGGGTGGTCATTATTGCTTCCTTATTTGAAAAAAGAGCGGAGGGTTTGTACCACAATACCACAGCAATATTGGATGCAGATGGTGCTTACCTAGGTAAGTACCGTAAAATGCACATCCCAGATGACCCTGCTTATTATGAAAAATTTTATTTCACTCCGGGTGATTTAGGATATAAAGTTTTTAAAACAAAATTTGCAACAATTGGTGTGTTAATTTGTTGGGATCAATGGTATCCAGAAGCAGCTAGAATTACGAGTTTAATGGGTGCAGAAATGTTATTTTATCCAACTGCAATAGGATGGGCAACAGCTCAGGATGAGGCAACGAATGTGGAACAATACAATGCTTGGCAAACTATCCAGCGTAGTCATGCTGTAGCAAACGGCGTACCGGTAATTAGTGTTAACCGTGTAGGGATAGAACAAGATGGATTAATGAAATTCTGGGGTGGAAGTTTTGTGAGTAATCCATTTGGTACTTTATTGTATAAGGCGTCACACGACCAAGAAGAAGTTGCTGTCATAGATATTGATACCGACAAATCGGATAGCTATCGAACACATTGGCCATTCCTTCGCGATCGCCGTATTGATTCATATGATCCTATTACCAAAAGATATATAGACGAAGAAAATGCTTAATAATTCACCAACGCCAAAATCATTAGGGTATTATTTCCCCGCAGAATTTGCGAAACATGATGCCATGTGGTTAAGTTGGCCGCATAAGGAAGAAAGTTGGCCAGGCAAAATTGCTTCTATTTATCCTTCCTATTGTGAATTTATTAAAGTTGTTTCTTTAACGGAAAGGGTTTGTATTAATGTGTTAAATGATAAAATGAGACAGTCTGCGGTAAAGATGTTAGAATTGGCTGGTGTTAATTTATCGCGCGTACAATTTTTTTTACATCCAACAAATGATGCATGGTGTAGAGACCATGGACCAAGTTTTTTAATAAGAAACAACAAGGAACAACCTAAAGCCATTATAGACTGGAACATCAATGCTTGGGGTGGCAAATATCCTCCTTACGATTTAGATGATGAGATTCCAACACATATTGGGAAAGCATTAAACTTGCCAATATTTTATCCTAACATAATCATGGAAGGCGGCTCGGTAGATTTTAATGGAGCAGGAACTGTGCTCACTTCAAAATGTTGTTTATTGAATCCAAATCGAAATCCAGATTTGAGTCAGGATCAAATTGAAAGATATTTATGTAACTACTATGGCGTAGAACAAGTTTTATGGGTGTCAGAAGGGATTGTTGGCGATGACACCGATGGTCATATTGACGATACAGTACGTTTTGTGAATGAGGATACAGTATTGACAGTGGTTGAGTCCAACGTTTTGTCTGAGAATTACGAATTGTTGCAACAAAACCTAAAGGAATTAAAAGCAATGCGATTGGCAAATGGTAAACAATTAAATATTGTTGAATTGCCTATGCCTGCAGATGTAATTTATGAAGAACAAATGTTACCAGCTTCTTATGCCAATTTTTATATAAGCAATGGACACATTATTGTTCCTACATATCGTTGTGCGCAGGATGATAAGGCAATGCAAATTATACAAAGTTGTTTTCCAACAAGAGAAGTTGTTGGTATTGATTCAACTGACATTATTTGGGGGCTAGGAAGTTTTCATTGTTTAAGCCAACAAGAGCCAAGTATTGACCAAGGTGAATAATTTCCATTATATCGTTATCAATATTTTTTTTGATAATAAAATGAAGCAATCAAAAATGAATAAATTTAATTTAAAAATTACGGCTCTTTTTTCCCTATTATTTTTTGCATACGCATGTAACACATTTCAATATCAATCAACCAATCAATTTTATAAAAAGCAAGTAAAGCAATTGTCAAAAGCTTTGTTAGCGCAACCTTATGCTATTTCAGATTCATTAAATGCATTTCCACCCCCAAAATGGGTAGGTACCACAAATTTTGATTTACGTAAACCTAATTTTGTGATTATACATCATACTGCACAAAATTCTTGTGAACAAACTTTAAGAACTTTTACATTAGAAAGAACTAAAGTGAGTGCACACTATGTAATTTGTAAGGATGGTACCGTACATCATATGTTAAATGATTATTTAAGAGCTTGGCATGGCGGCGTTGCTAAATGGGGGAACAATACTGACATAAATTCAAGTTCAATTGGTATTGAAATTGACAATAACGGTTTTGAGCCTTTTGAACCCAAACAAATTCAAAGCCTGCTTAATTTGCTCACTATTTTGAAAAATAAATATAAAATTCCCACTGCTAATTTTATTGGACATGGAGACATTGCTCCAACCCGAAAAAATGATCCAAATATCCAATTTCCTTGGTCATTATTAGCCAATAAAGGTTTTGGAATTTGGTATGATTCAACTTTAGCACCCTCCCTTAACGAGCATTTTTCAGTTCCCCATGCCTTAGCCCTTGTTGGGTATGATGTAAAAGATACAACTGCTGCTATATTAGCATTTAAGCGTCATTTTAGACAAGATAGTACTGCTATAATGAACGAATCGGATAAATTAGTACTCTATCAAATTGTACAAAAGAAACTTAGTTCCAATTAGTTTTTAGCCTTAATTACAAATAAATTTTATTGTTTTTTTTGTTAACTAACAAATGTTAGCGTAATTTTATGCAAATAATTTTACCATGGATTTTAAACTTACCGAAGAGCAATTAATGATTCAAAAAGCTGCTCGCGAATTTGCACAACAACAATGTTTGCCTGGAGTGATTGAGAGAGATGAAAAACAAATAGTTGCAAAACAACAATTAAAGGAATTGGCTAATCTTGGATTTTTAGGTATGATGACGGATGCTGCTTATGGTGGTGCTGGTATGGATACAATAAGTTATGTATTGGCAATGGAAGAAATTAGCAAAATTGATAGTAGTGTAAGTGTTGCCATGAGTGTAAATAATAGTTTGGTTTGTTGGGGATTAGAACATTTTGGATCGGAGGCACAAAAGCAAAAGTATTTGACACCACTTGCTCAAGGTATTAAAGAAGATGAATTATATATAGGTGCATTTTTATTAAGTGAGCCTGAAGCAGGAAGTGATGCGACGCATCAGCATACAAGTGCTGTAAAAAATGGAGACCATTATATAATTAATGGTGTTAAAAACTGGATTACCAATGGTTCCACGGCAAGTGTTTATTTAGTAATTGCACAAACCGATTATACGAAAGGACATAAAGGAATTAATGCATTTATAGTGGAGAAAAACACGCCTGGCGTTACTGTTGGAGCTAAGGAAAATAAAATGGGTATTAGAGGAAGTGATACGCATGCTATTTCATTCACAGACGTTAAAGTTTCTGCAGAAAATAGAATAGGTGAAGAAGGCTTTGGATTCAATTTTGCAATGAAAACTTTAAATGGAGGTAGAATTGGGATTGCTGCCCAAGCCTTGGGTATTGCTAGTGGTGCATATGAATTAGCATTGGCTTATAGCAAAGAAAGAAAAACTTTTGGAAAACCCATACATGAGCATCAGGCCATTCAATTTAAATTAGCTGAAATGGCTACTAAAATTGAAACCGCTAGATTATTATGCTTTAAAGCAGCTTGGGAAAAAGACAATCATTTGGATTATACCACAACAGCTGCTATGGCAAAATTATATGCAAGTGATATAGCCATGTGGGTAACTACCGAAGCAGTTCAAGTACATGGGGGCTATGGATTTGTAAAAGAGTTTCATGTGGAGCGTTTAATGCGTGACGCAAAAATCACGCAGATTTATGAAGGTACCAGCGAGATCCAAAAAATGGTAATTGGCCGAAGCATTACAAGGTAAATTATCCAAATTGGACTAATTTTACGACATGTCTATTAATAAGGAACAGTACCTAACCATTCAGGAACAACTAGCACCACATAAAGTTGCACTCGTTGCAGTAAGTAAAACCAAGCCCAATGAGGATTTGCAAGCATTGTATGACATGGGGCACCGCGCTTTTGGCGAAAATTATGTTCAAGAATTAGTGGATAAGGAAGCAAGTTTGCCTAAAGATATATTGTGGCATTTTATTGGACATTTACAAACCAACAAGGTAAAATATATAGCTCCATTTGTGCATTTAATTCATGGGGTGGATTCAGAAAAATTATTGCAGGAAATTAATAAACAAGCCGCAAAGCAAAACAGAATTATTAATTGTTTATTACAAGTTCATATTGCTTCAGAAGAAACAAAGTTTGGTTTTGATGGACCCGCTTTACATGAGTTATTAGTGAGTGGTAGGGTAGTAAACTATTTAAATGTACGTATCTGTGGTTTAATGGGTATGGCAAGTTTCACAGATGATCAAACATTGTTAAGTAACGAGTTTAGCTTACTCAAGTCCTATTTTGATAAAGCAAAACAAGCTTTCCCAGATGGGCAATTTGAAACATTGAG